>CASGDV010000062.1 GCA_949300335.1 uncultured Bacteroidales bacterium
TTGGCTCCAGTTGGGTCCAAAAATGAAAAAAGGGGCTCCGAAACGGAGCCGAAAATATAAAAAGATGAGTTCGATCGGAAAAACAACAGGGACAGTCTGCCGATTGACTCATAATGACGGAATTAAACGACAGTCCCTACTATACTTTCGGTTATCGCCATAACGAAAGGAGAGATTCCGAGAGCAAGTACAGATAACACTATTTTCATATCCAGTTTCAGGTGTCTCCTGTCAAGTTTCAGTCCTGCCCTGTCGGAAAACAGGAACGACAGGACCCATACTGCACTTGCAGCCTGTGAAATTATCGTTGCAAGGGCGGCTCCCTTCACCCCCATGGAGAACCCGAATATGAATATCGGGTCAAGTATTATGTTCATCACTGCCCCTATGACTATGGACAGCATGGCTATGCCGGGGCGTCCCTGAGCGCTTATAAATGAATTCAGTCCCGTACTTATCTGTACAAAAACGGTACCCGCAAGATAGATTGTCAGGTAGTCCTTCGCATAAGTGATTGTATTATCTGATGCCCCTGTAAGATACAGCAGCGGTTCCATGAACGAGTATGCGAGCAAAGCCGTAACTGCCGTAAAAAAGAGCAGCATCACGAATCCTGTTCCTAGTATTCTAGAAGCTTTCTCGCGATTTCCCTGCCCCCAAAGCAATAGCGGCCAGCGGAGCTCCTCCGCCACCGACTATGACAGAAAATGCAGAAATAAGGATTATGACAGACCCGGTAACACCGACTCCGGCAAGGGCATCTGTTCCAATTTCAGGTATATGGCCGATGAATATCCTGTCAACAATATTGTACAGAAGATTAACGAATTGTGCGGCAACTGACGGCAATGCCATTCTGAAGACCAGAGGCAGCATCCTGTCGGTTCCGAGCCTCTGCTCATAATCTTCGGACACTTCAGCTTTCATATTTTACAAGTGCTTCATGCATCAGTTTCCTGCCGGCCTCGGCTATTTCCTCCGCCCTGGCGTAATCTGCTATTTCACCGAAAGCATCGAAAGGCATGCTTACCAGTATATCCGGCGGATATATCTGTGCCATCAATCTGCAGTTCATATGGTTCATCAGATCGAAAGTCCTTGACAGAAGCGTGAAATAATTTGCATCAGGATCAAAAATTTCGCGGGAAGGAGTCTCATCCTTTTCAAAAACATGGGTTATCAGTTTCTGTCCGTGAATCCTTGCCAGCTTTAGCTTTTCCATAAAAGTCATGCTTTCATTGTGCCGTACGGAATCAATGACAGCTTTTGTCTCCTCTGCCAGATGACGCGCCTCCTCTTCTTTGCGCCTTATAATATCTGCTTCTTCTACAAGCATCGTCCGTATTCCGTCAACATCTATATCATTCACGTCAAACGCCACCATTATGTCGTGCCCGTTTCTTTGAACCCTGTTCAAAGGCATCGCATTAACTATGCCTCCGTCAATCAAAGTCCTCATTCCGGATTTCACGGGACGGAACAGAGAAGGAATGGAAATAGAAGCGCGAATGGCCTGATACAGGTTTCCCTTGTCGAAAATGACTTCCTCTCCGGTATACAGGTCTGTGGAAATCGCCTTGTATGGTATATCCAGATTCTCGATGTTGATATCGGGCACGATTTCCTTCAAAGCTTCGATAACCTTGTCACCCTTGACCAGATGATTGCGGCTGAAGGAAATATCCATAAGTCCGAAAACTTTCCATGCATCCAGCGAATAAAGCCATTCCTTGACCTGCGGCAGGCGGCCTGCGGCGTACATCCCGCCTATCAGGGAACCGATCGACGTTCCGGCAATTGAAGTTATCCTGTAGCCTCTTTCGATAAGTTCTTCTATCGCACCGATATAGGCAAAACCGCGCGGACCGCCGCTGGACAACACCAGAGCAACGTCCTTATATTCCTTTTTCCCCATCTTTTCTGAATTGAATCCCAGTCCAAACTTAGGAATAAAACTTAAGTTTAGCAAATTTAGAAAACTTTCCTATCTTTGCAACCGGTTAAAATACAAATGGGAAATATTGCTGCTCCTCCCATCGGGAATCCTGTGAGAATCAGGAACAATACCCGTTGCTGTATATCCCTTCCTTTCAGGAACAAACGTCAACGCAATATGCCACTGCCCTGCGCGGGAAGGCGCATTGACGGGGACAAGTCAGAAGACCGGTTTTAACCGAAAAACAATTATGCGCTGCGGGAATACAGTTGTGTATTTTCCGGCACTCGAGTCTAAGTCAAACTTTAAAAAAATGAAATTCATGAAGAAATTTCTTTTTATCGCAGTTCTGGGGCTCCTGTGTCTGGGATGTGAAAAGCCGGATAACGGCGAGCATCCCGAAGATACGAACCCATTGAAGAACAAGACGCTTTTCATCCTGAACGAGGGTGGTTTCGGCAAATCCAATGCATCGCTTTCGATGCTTGATATGGAAAACGGCTCCATTACAAACAGCCTTTTCAAGACCAACAACGGCAAGGACCTTGGAGATCTTGCGCAATCCATGACAACCGGTGAAGATTTTGCATGGATAGTTGTGAACAATTCAAATTGTGCGGTAAGGATAGGTCTTCCGGAAATGACGGAAAACGCCAGAATCGAAAATCTCAATTCACCGAGATATATTCATATAATATCGGAATCCAAGGCATATCTGTCACAGATTGGGAACGGAGACATAATCATCTTCAACCCGGAAAACGGGGAATTGGCCGACAAGAAAATATCAACAAATGCATCCTCCACTGAAAGTTTCATTCAGATAGGAAAATATGTATATGTCAACTGCTGGTCATTCGGGAATTCGATACTGAAGATTAATTCCGAAACTGACGAAGTGGAAGGCACGCTGCAGATTGGAGAACAGCCGCAGTCAATGGCGGCCGACAGAAACGGCAATCTCTGGGTGCTCACCGACGGTGGCTGGAATTCGGACTGGACGGCCCACAAGGAAGCACCTGCCCTTCATAAAGTAGACACCGACACTTTCAAGGAAACTGCAAAATTCGAGTTTCCTGCCGAAGCCAGCGTATCGGACCTGACTGCAAGCAACGGTGGAGATATGCTTTATTTCATCAACTACCATATTTACGGCATGAGCATATCAGCCGGCAGCCTTCCGGAAAATCCTCTCGTGGAAAACAACGGAACCAACCAGTTCTATGCACTTGGAGTTTCTCCCGACGATACGAAAATCTACGCCGCCGATGCATGTGACTACAGTTCCGACGGCAAGATATATGAATATGGCTCCGACGGTTCCTTCAAGGCCGAATACAAGGTGGGAGTCTGTCCAGGCTTCTTCTGCTGGTATTGAAAAATCAGTTAAGCATTACAGAATCAAAATATCCGCTGAACAGCATACGGGCTTTTTCCAATTGCTCCGGTGTATTCAGCGGAGTTTCTTTCAGTCTGTAATCGATTCCCATGGATTCATATTTGTTCACGCCCAATGTATGATACGGTAGTATTTCCACCCGTTCTATCATACGGTATCCTCCTTTGCCGCTCTGCGGATCATGGCCGAAATGACGGCACAATGACAGAATATCTTCCTCATCGTCGCTTATGCCCGGGACGAGGACATATCTGAGCCAGAAAGGCTTTCCATGTTCTTCAAGCCATAAAGCGGTCTTCAATGTCCTTTCGTTGCTTTTCCCCGTCAGCGCAGCATGCCTGTCCGGATTGAACTGTTTCACATCAAGGAGTACAAGATCCGTAATTCCTAAAAGTTCCTCAACTGATTTGTTCCAAATACCGCCGTTGGTGTCTATGCATACATTTATGCCGTTTTCCTTGAGCTTCCTTACCAGAGGAATCAGGGTTTCCGCCTGTGCCGTAGGCTCTCCGCCGGAAAAAGTCACGCCTCCCCTTTTCCCGAAAAAAGGTTTCTGTGCAACCGCCATCCGGAGAATCTCATCAGGCTCCGTCGGATTTCCTCCTTCAAATGCTATCGTATCCGGATTTGCGCAATAAAGACATCTGAAAGGGCATCCCTGCAAAAAAACGACGAGCCGGAGTCCCGGCCCATCGTAAGTTCCCATACTTTCGTATGAATGTACCTTTATCATAAGTATGCTGATTACATTGACTGGTGGAATGTTCTCGCAATCACTTCAAGCTGATGTTCTTTGCTGAGTTTCACGAAATTCACCGCATAGCCCGAAACCCTTATTGTCAGCTGGGGGTATTTTTCAGGATGTTCCATCGCATCCTCAAGCATTTCCCTGTTGAGCACATTCACATTCAGATGATGGGCTCCCTTTGTAAAATATCCGTCCATCATAGTGACAAGATTGTCGACCCTGTCTTCCTGAGTAGGACCGAGCGATTTCGGAACTATCGAGAATGTATTGCTGATTCCGTCCATCGCATCATTGTAATCCAGTTTGGCGACAGAACTCAATGAAGCTATGGCTCCGTGTGAATCCCTTCCGTGCATCGGGTTCGCTCCCGGAGCAAAGGCAACTCCTTTGAGCCTTCCGTCCGGAGTAGCTCCGGTCTTTTTGCCGTACATTACATTGGAAGTTATGGTCAGCAACGACAGTGTAGGCATTGCATTCTTGTATATCGGCAGTTTGTTGAGTTCGCCGCTGAAATAATGTACAAGTTCCTTTGCGATGCTGTCCACCCTGTCGTCATCATTTCCGAAGCAAGGATAATTGCCTTCGATGTCGAATCCTTCAGTAAGACCGTCCGCATTCCTTTTTGCCGTAACCTTTGCATATTTGATTGCGGACAACGAATCAGCGGCGATTGACAGACCGGCAACGCCATATGCCAGGTTGATTGAAGGATTTGTATCTATGAAAGCCATCTGAGACTTTTCGTAGTCATATTTGTCATGCATGTAATGTATGATGTTCATTGCCTCGTTGTAGACCCTGGCCACTTCATGAAGCACCTTGCGGTAATTGGCAACGACCTCATCAAAATCAAGCACGTCGCTCTTCAACGGTTCGATTCCCTTGACCATCAGCGTACCCGTATTCTCGCAACGGCCGCCGTTGATTGCAAGAAGGAGCGCCTTGGCCAGATTAGCCCTTGCACCGAAGAACTGTATTGCCTTTCCTATGGCCTGGTATGAGACACAGCAAGCTATACCGTAATCGTCACAGCCGCGTACTTTCTTCATCAGGTCATCATTTTCATACTGCACAGAACTGGTATCGATGGATACCCTTGCACAGAACTCCTTGAATCCCTCAGGGAGATCAGGACTCCAGAGTACGGTCATGTTCGGTTCCGGTGCCGGTCCAAGGTTGTAGAGAGTCTGGAGGAAACGGAAGGATGTCTTTGTGACCTTGACCTTGCCGTCGTTGAAGCGTCCTCCGAGAGACTCTGTCACCCACGTCGGATCTCCGGCGAATATGTCGTTGTATGACTGCATCCTGAGATGACGCACCATCCTGAGCTTCATCACGAACTGGTCAATCAGGGACTGAGCGTAGGATTCGTCTATGAGTCCGTTTTCGAGGTCGCGCTGGATATAGATATCCAGAAAAGACGAAACGTTTCCAAGCGACATGGCTGCCCCGTCCTGCTCTTTAACGGCAGCAAGATATGCCATGTATACCCATTGTACGGCCTCTCTTGCATTCTCAGCCGGACGTCCCAGTTCCAAGCCGTATGACTCTCCCATTATCTTGATTTCATTCAATGCCTTTATCTGATCCGCAACTTCTTCACGCAGTCTGATGCGGTCTTCTGTCATAGGGCCGAGCAACGATGCCATATCGGCTTTTTTTGCCTCTATCAGACGGTCTGCGCCGTACAGTGCAAGCCTTCTGTAATCGCCTATTATACGGCCGCGTGAATAATTGTCGGGAAGGCCGGTAAGGAATCCGAGAGACCTGAACCTCCTTATCTCCTCTGTATATACATCGAATACTCCGTCATTATGGGTTTTGCGGTATTGCGTGAAAATCTTCTTTACTTCAGGGTCCAGCTGTGTACCGTTTTCATTGCATGCACGCTCCACTACATGCCATCCTCCGAACGGTTTGATGGCCCTTTTCAGAAGTTCGTCCGTCTGAAGGCCAACGATAAGTTCCAGTTCCCTGTCTATATATCCTGGTTTATGGGATGTGATTGTGGAAATCGTCGATGCATCGATTGAACGGATGCCGTTGTTGGCCCTCTCTTCTTCAAGAGCTTCAAGACATTCATTCCACAGTTTACGGGTTTTATCATCAGGTCCTTTCAGAAAGGAGGCATCTCCTTCATAAGGGGTGATGTTTCTGTATACGAAATCCGAAACATCGATGTTCTGGCACCAGCTGCCTTCAATAAATTTTTCTTTCATAATCACTCTTTTCTATTCCGTGCGCAAAGATATTTCCAATTTTTAGTTTTTACAATTTTTTAATAATTTTGTGGGTTCCATATATAATGCATATCGATGAATGCTACATCCGAATACGACTTCACTGTCATCGTTCCCGTATACAACGAACTGGACAATCTTCCGAATCTTGCCAGAAGACTTTCGGACTTCATTCCGACATCATTGTACAGATGCTGCATTCTGTTTGTCAATGACGGTTCAACGGACGGAAGCGGCAGGCTCCTTAAAGAAATCTGCGGCAGACACAGTGATTTCTTCTATCTGGAATTCGCAGAGAACCGGGGTCTGAGCGCGGCAATAAAGGCAGGCATAGATTATTGCGGCTCCAAATATGTCGGATATATGGATGCAGACCTGCAGACTGCTCCTGAAGATTTCAACATACTTCTTGCCGACATAGAGAATTACAGCATGGTAACAGGCATCAGGGCCGACAGAAAGGATTCATTTTTCAAGAATGTACAGTCGAAAATAGCGAACGGATTCAGGAGGATGATGACACATGACGGGGCTTTGGACACCGGATGCCCTCTGAAGGTTCTCCATACGGAATGCGCGAAAAAACTGCCTCTTTTCAAGGGCATGCACCGTTTTCTTCCTGCCCTTATCCTCCTGCAGGAAGGATGCAGTTACAAGCAGGTTCCCGTCAGACATTTCAAGAGGGTTGCCGGAAAATCCAAGTTCCATCTCTGGAACAGGCTCGCCGGTCCTTTTGCAGACTGTTTCGCTTACCGGTGGATGAAACCGAGATATATAAACTACAGAATCAAGGATACCAACATCCGATGATATGAACGAGCCTTTCTTAGTCTATGCAATCGGGTTCATAGCCCAGTTCTTCTTTTCCGCCAGGACAATAATACAATGGTTCAAGTCGGAGAAGGAAAAGGCTGTGGTTTCTCCGTCCCTGTACTGGATATTCAGCGTCATGGGTTCATATCTTCTGTTCATCTACGGTTGGTGCAGAGGTGACTTTTCCATAATTCTGGGCCAGCTGCTGTCCTATTATATCTATCTATGGAACCTGAATCTGAAAAGTCTCTGGAGCAGGATCTCCATAATTTTCAAGATTGTCCTGATAATAACACCGGTAATAGCGGTTTCGGTACTGTTGAAAGACATCAACCTTTTCATAGACGAGTTTTTCAGGAATGAAGAAGTGCCGTTCGGAATGCTGCTGTTCGGATCGGCCGGACAGATAATATTCACGCTCAGATTTGTATATCAGTGGGCATATTCGGTCAGAAAGAAAGAGTCGTCCCTTCCACAGGGATTCTGGATAATAAGTCTCATAGGTTCCGGCACCATAGTCGCATACGGTATATTCCGAAACGACCCGGTGCTTATCCTCGGACAATCCTTCGGATTCATAGCATACTGCAGGAATCTCATCATAGGCTATAAATCAAGCAAACAGAACAAATCATGATTACTCCCGGTATAAACAAATTTCTGGAAAAACACCTCATACTGGTTTTATCAGTCCTTTTCCTCATTGCCCTCGGACCTCTGATGGCCCAGAGGGATTTCACGCCGTCCAACGAACTCAGGTATCTTAACATTGCGGACGAAGCGCTGCAGGGAGGACATCTGTTCGCTTTCACAAACCAGGGAGAGCCATATGCGGACAAGCCGCCTTTGTATATCTGGATGATAATGTTGTGCAAGCTCATATTCGGCCGGCATTCCATGTTCGCTTTGTCATTGTTTTCATTCATACCTGCCTTCGGCATAATTTGGATTATGGACAGATGGCTGAGAGAGACAAGGCCATCCGTCACTGTCCGCGACAGGGCAGCCGCGGCTCTCATGCTCGGTTCGTCCGCTCTTTTCCTCGGAATGTCGGTATTCCTGAGGATGGATATGCTTCTGTGTTTCTTCATAACGGCATCGCTGTATGTTTTCCATCGCAGATACAGAGGTCTCGGGAATCCTTCGGCACAGAGTATCCTGCTGCCGGTACTTATATTTCTTGCCCTTTTTACCAAAGGACCTGTAGGCCTGATGGTGCCTCCGCTTGCTATAATCGTATATCTTGCCGTGGAAAGAAGAATACGTGAAGCCGGGAAATACATCGGCTGGAAAACATGGGGCATAATAGCCGGCCTGTCGGCATTATGGTTTACCGGAGTATGGTTCGACGGAGGAAAAGACTACCTCAACAATCTGCTGTTCCACCAGACAGTGGACAGGGCCGTGAATGCTTTCCACCATAAGGAACCGTTCTGGTACTATGCCGTTGCCATCTGGTACATAATGGCGCCGTATTCACTGATGACTGTACCGGTATCATTTGCAGGAAGTTTCGGGAAACGTCAGGATTCAACTGAAAAATTGTTTTCTTCCGTTTTCATTCCGACTTTTATCCTGCTTTCACTGTTCAGTTCAAAACTTGCAATCTATCTTGCTCCCGTCATTCCGTTCATGACATACTTCACATTCATGAAAGCGTCCGATATCGGCAGCCGCAAATGGTTCAATGTTTCCCTGGCAATTCCGGAAGCAATACTTGCACTGGCTGGTATAGCCGTTGTGGCAGGACTGTCAATCGGGAATCGGATGCCGGCAATCGGAGATATTGCGGATACCTACCCATTCATATCATCGCCTTTCATTTACGCCGGAGCGATCATACTTGCCGTTGGTTTCGTGACAGCAATTCTGACACTCTTCCTAAGGAAATCATGGAAAAACAGTATAATTGTTTCCGCCGCTACAATGCTGGCATTTGTCTTTTCCGTTTCATTCGAAATGAAGCAGGCAAATGACTTCATAGGATTCGGGAACCTTTCGGACGATCTCATCGAATGGAGCGGAAACACAGGCATGGAGAAGATATCGGACAGGACCGACATTTATACAATGTTCATATACAGGCCGGAAAATATGAGCGTATATCTCGGATGCCCCATAAAGAATTATGGAGAGGACTCCGAACGGTTCATATCGGAAGCCCCCTCCACAGGATATCTCATAATAATGACCGAAGACCTGTCCGGTTCCGAAGATCTTTTCAGGTTTCTTGAAAACCGGCAAAAGATGGTATCCGGTCCATATACCGTCTATAAGCTATAACGCATTTATGGCCTCGTCCAGCCATTCGAGGCGTTTCGTATAGAAATGCTTCAGGTAATCCACCTCACCTTCATATGAGCCGAAAACCTCCACATTCGGCCATACCATGGTATTCAGGATATCCCATTTCTCGAAATTGCGTTTCTGCGCCTGATCCAGATAGAAAGCCTGTTCATCTATGAAGTCAGGAATCTTGTCAAATTCCGGTTTGAGCTCATTCCATCGTTCCTGAACCTTTTTCACGAATTCCGGATCCTTGAACATGTAATGGAACCATCCGGTATCCTTGCCGGATCCGGAATAATCCTTTACGAAAAATCCCTTGTATGTATTATCCGTACCCGGGAAAGTCGAAGAGAAATAGTTGCAGTTACCCAATGCGATGTCAAAATCCCAGAGATGGTACATCTCCATCTTTTTCCCGACTTCCTTCGTTATGAACGTGCTTTTCCTGAGATTTCCGTCTATATTCTTGACAAGTTCCTGGACAATATAGAAATCTATGAAAGACTTAAGGTCTATGTATTTCTGATATCCGTTTACAGGATCTGCAAAATTTTCACTTTCCAGCACATCTTCCAATTCGGCAATAAGATTCTTGATATAATTGAGCTGTGCTTCCGCCGGTTCTTCAGGATCACTGAACATCACAGGGATTCCCATTCTTGACAGGAAACATGTCGTTTCATCCATGGAGCCGTCTATTTCCAGATAATAACCTCCAGTCAGGGCCTCTCCTTCAACCGCATCTTCAGCAATGACGTCTATATTCACTCTGTCCGATGATACTTTCTTATGTTCGCACAAAGTATAGACACCCTGATACTCATCATTGAGATAAACTTCCACACTTCTCAACCTCGGAGTCCATGCGAACCCGCAGATTTCCGAAAGTTTCAATGCAACAATATTCCTCAGAAGGCTCTTGTCCGAATAGTTTGCAAGAAGTGCCCATTCCTTGTCTGCCGGCATGCCCAACAAAGAGGCCTTTTCATCAAGTTTCACCTTCCAAGGCTTCTTCGGCATATCCCATGTGGTATTTCCTCTTCCCCTGATTCTCATGGAAACCGGGCCGAACTTCTCCTGCCCGTAAAGCATCATGGCATCTTCGATATAGATGGAACCGTTTACATAATCTTCCTTACTGACAATCGGCCCTTCTGCCGTAAGTTTTATCACCGGCAAAGTCTGATTCTTCGCCTCATCATCGTTGGCACTCGGAAAATCAAGGACTTCCCCATTGCTGACATAAATGTGCAGGGTTACCTCGTCATAGTAAGCATATACCGGATATGCTTCTGAACAGGAAATGCCCGTATCGAGCGAAATTCCCGTATCGACACCTCCCACAATCCATTTTCCATCTGAAGAAACAACGACTTCCGAAGGTGAGGATTCCGTACAATCATAAATCATGAAATCCTCATCCTTTACGGAAATGTTCTTCCCGTCGGAAAAAGAGATTGTCACTCCGGAAGCGTTTCTCTCCGCCGAAAGGAATTTGCAACCCGCATCATAAGCCTGAACGAGTTCCAGATAACCGGACGGCTGGGATGTCCCGGAAGGTTCCTTGGTGCATCCTGACATAATCAGCACCAATGCCAAAGACAAAACAAAAAAGACCGAATGTTTCATAAAGCATGAAAGTTTTGAAACAATAGTTCGTTAAAAATTAGCCAAGCCTAAGCGGCTCTGGCAGTAAATAAAATGAGTTCTTTGAAAATTTTGTCAATTAATGTCGTGTCCGGTCGGATGCCGAACACGCAAATAAATCGTTCAAGCATATAGGCGTTGTGTATCATCGACTTGCATGAGGAGATGGAATACGGTATTCCCATCCTTTTGCAAGCGGCCTTTGCAAGATTGATTGCCGTAAGCGATGCGTTGAAGTGGAATGCCAGTTTTCTGAAGTCAGTTGACTGGCAGTTCGTGATTCCCGCGTACTGCTTGCTGTCCCTGAAGCAGAACTCCAGCTGGAAGCGTGTCCTGTAATATTCAAGGATATCGACTGCCGACTGCGTCCTGTCTGTCGAGAAGTAGAGCTGCCATTTGTCGGTTCTGCCTTCATCGGGATACCAGACGGCAAGGCTGACCATTCGCTTGAGGGCCTTGGACCAGGCTTTCAGCCCGTACAGCTTTCCCTTGTCGGCTTCATGCTCCGTACATCTGGAGGTGTCAATCCGCGAGAAGTCTACGGGGCCGTCGTACAGCTTGGGGCGTCCTCTCCTCCCTGTCGGTTTTTCCGTCGTGGGATAGAACAGGACCGCATCGTTCCTGAACCTGCTGATGACATGGAAGCCGCTGTCGCACATCGGCGTGACGAATGTGCTCTTTGAAAAGAACGCATCTGCCACGACAATGTCCGATACCCTTTGGAGCCGCTCCCGTCCTTTGACGAGATAGCCGGCATACCAGTCGACAAGACTCCTGTCCATGTTGTCCAGTGTCTTGGCGTCAGGTGTCTGGACCGAGCCCAGGGTCATGCATTCGCGGTTGTCTACATCTATGACTCCTATTCCCATGATCTCTAGCCCGCGTTTGTATTCTCCGGCGCACCCTGACCAGAAATATCCTGTCCAAGGGGTTTTCTTCCCGGACTTGGGAATATAAGACGGATCGACGACCAAGGCCTTCCTGCTGCCGGAAAGGTGTTTCCCGGCAAGGTGCTCGTTGAATGAGAACCAGTCGAATGATTCGTTCTCGAAATGGTTGCGGTACGTCTGTTCCGAGAACTTTCCGTAACGCCCCATCTGGAGGAAGTTTATGCGGCCGGGGATGGCCATGAACAATTTCATCGCATCCATGAAGACTTTTTCAAACGGTTTGCGTATATTTGCCACTGATTTGAGGGCCTCAAGGCTCTCGGATTGGTATTGCATAAGGATTGATTCTCTAGTCATAATCAGAAGGGGTGAAGTACTTCTAATTTACTAATAATCAATGAATTATGCAATACTTTTCTTGCTTGTTTTCAGCGATCTATCGCACTCCAAAACACTGAGTTACTGCTGCTTGTAGATTCATCTGTTGACAATATTTCAATGAACTTTTAAAGGGTTTGAGCCGGCCTTATCCGACTC
>CASGDV010000063.1 GCA_949300335.1 uncultured Bacteroidales bacterium
TTTTTGCTCATTTCCTCCGAAAGGCACTTTTCCACGGCGTTCGGAGGAATTTTTATTTTCCTCTACTAAGATACAAAATATTTATCACATTGACAATCAATTGATTGTATTTTTAAGTCTATTTCGCGACTATCCCTACATATCTCCGTAGAAAAATTCCCTACCAGACAAAATCAAAACGTATGTCTCTCGGAATACCGGCACCATTGACATGTGCGATATCCGCAGCCAGAGCCTCGGTAATCACAGCATGCTTTGCGGAATATTCTTTTGCAAATTCCTGATTACCGGTGGCTTGTGTTGTAAGAATGAGATTTGCCCATGATTCGATCACTTCAGGAGCTTTATCGAAATCTATATGATACAAACCTTCGTTATTACGAACGAAAGCACCGTTGTCTTTCAGATAATTGTAACACATCATGTTCGCTTTCCCGTGTGATGATGCCGCACCGAAACGCACGGAACGGACCAGTCCGGCAATAAAAGTTGTAATGGCATCCTCTCTGGTTATCAAAGGTATTTCATTCATCTCTATAAGCTTGCAAACCATGAACAGCCCGAGAATATCAGCCTTTGCCTCTTCCCATGTAGTTTTTTCTGCTCCCATGGCTTCATCTACACTGCCAAGTCCGTTGACAGTCTCCTTGACACCCAGTCCATGGGCAACCTCATGAAAAGTGACATTCCAGAAAAATGCCTCAGAACGCAGATGTTTCCTCTGTTCCGGCTCGATAAGTATTCTACCTATAGGAAGAAGTATTTTTCCGAACTTTGCCATCATACTGTTATGAAGCTGAAGTCTCCTTGCGCCTTTCAGAGCCTGTACCCTGTCATCATTCGGTAAATTTATGGCTATGGTCTTGCTTCCGCAATTGCAGTCACCCGAATAATATATAGCATCATATACATTCAGATCGGAAGATGTTCCCGGAACAAACGTCTTATATTCCGGAGCACATGGAAGCATCTTCTGGAGTTCAGGAAGCATGGAAACATATTTAGCCAGATCAGCACTGCGCTCTTCATCCTTGAGCAATATGAAACACTCATAGGCAGCCTTGGCCTCGTTCAATTTATCATCATAATTCTCAATAGGACCGATTACTATGTCTATCTTACTGTCTTTCATATCCATCCATGCCATATCGCTTTCAAAATAATCATCCGTCCTGAAAGCCTCGATCCTCTTCAACAGATAATTTTTCAGTCCGTCATTGTCAGTAATCATGGCAGCCTCGTGAAGATAACGGCAAATTTCATCAAGTTCTTCCTTGTATTCATCCCTGTACCATACACACTTAAGTTTGCCGTCTTCACCCCGGCGAATTACCGTATAAAGACTGTTTTTTGCAGAATCTGCAAATGCGGCAAACTCCTCGGCCGTGATATCCTGAGGATAATAGTTTGCTCCCAGAGGCTTTGCGCCGTACTCCGGGATGAAAGGCTTGTTGTCATTAAGGCGATCCCAAGGGCCGTAATTAATCATCGCATAATCCTTCACATACGGATCCTCTATTTTTTCAATGAGACTCCTGTCTCCGAATGTCTGCTTCCAGAAAAGATTATCAATCACATTACCGGCTGCCCTGAAAAGATTGAGCACTTCCTTGTCCTTGTCGGATAAATTTTCCATAAGCGGTGACTTCACTTCAAAGACCGCATATTCGTCAACTTTCTTTTTCATTTCCTGATTACCTTGCTGTGCGCATGAAACCAGAACAGCGGCCAGCAGGGAAATTCCGATAAAAACTCTCATCATATTCATGTTTTGTTTCTGTTTCCCGGAACTTTCAAAAAAAAAGAGAGGATGACAAAAACACATGCCTCCCCTCCTTTCTTTCCGGTATATCCGTATTTTAGAATGATTTCGCAATTGCTATGAAATCCGAAGCCTTCAGAGCGGCGCCGCCGATAAGACCTCCGTCGATGTCAGGACATGCGAACAGTTCCTTAGCATTGGAAGGTTTGCAGCTTCCTCCATAAAGAATCGTTATATCATCGGCAAGAGCTCCGAACTTGTCGGCCAGTACCTTGCGGATGCATGCATGTATTTCCTGAGCCTGTTCTGCAGTAGCGGTTTTTCCGGTACCGATTGCCCATACCGGTTCATATGCTACGATTACCTTTGCCATCTCTTCTGCAGACAAAGTGTAGAGAACGTTTTTCACCTGCTCGGCAACCACGTCAAAATGACGTCCGGCCTCGCGCTCCTCAAGATTTTCGCCGACACAGAAAATCGGTGAAAGTCCTGCAGCGATTGCGAGTTTTACTTTCTCGACGAGTTTGGCATCGGTTTCACCGTAATACTGTCTTCTTTCGGAATGTCCGAGAATTGTATATTCGCATGAAGCGGAAACCAGCATATCTACTGAAACCTCTCCCGTATATGCTCCGCTTACCTTATCCGCGCAGTTCTGAGCGGAAAGGCCCACAACGGAACCTTTGACTACCTCCGCAACCGGAACGAGATGTGTGAACGGAGGAGCAATTATCAATTTTACTGATGAAGGAACTTCAGAAGCCGCAGCTACAACTTCTTTTGCCAGATTTACACCATCGGCAACAGTAGTATTCATTTTCCAGTTGCCGGCAACAATGTGTTTTCTCATAACCAAAGTGTTTTTTATATGTTATTGTTTATTATTATCAGAAATATCTTCCGAAACCCTGCAAATTTATGAATATTTTTCCGAAAAACCTCAATAATTCAATTTAGTTGAGAAACTTGAATAAAATGACTACCTTTGCCGTATATCCACAGATATTTAAAATGATTTTTTGACAATATGAAAAATTTTGTAGAAGAGCTGAAATGGAGAGGCATGATCCAGGACATCATGCCTGGAACCGAGGAAAAACTTATGGAAGGCCCAACTGCCGCATATGTTGGAATCGATCCGACAGCAGACTCTCTCCATATAGGCCATCTCGTCAGCATAATGATCCTGAAACATTTTCAGAACTGCGGCCACAAGCCTTTAGCTCTGGTCGGAGGCGCGACCGGAATGATCGGAGACCCTTCGATGAAATCACAGGAAAGAAATCTGCTCGATGAAGAGACTCTGACCCACAATGTGGCATGCATCAAGAAACAGTTGTCAATTTTCCTCGATTTCGATTCAGGAGATGCTAACTGCGCGGAACTCGTCAACAATTATGACTGGATGAAAGGATATTCATTCCTTGATTTCACAAGAGACATCGGCAAACATATCACGGTAAACTACATGATGGCAAAGGACTCCGTCAAGAAACGTCTTTCTGCGGAATCGAGGGAAGGCATGTCTTTCACGGAATTCACATACCAGCTCATCCAGGGCTATGATTTTCTCTGGCTCTACCAGCATAAGGGATGTACGTTGCAAATGGGAGGAGCAGACCAGTGGGGAAACATAACTACGGGCTCCGAACTGATAAGAAGAGTCCTCGGCAAGGAAGCCTTTGCACTTACGTGCCCGCTGATAACAAAGGCTGACGGAGGAAAATTCGGCAAGACGGAAAAAGGCAATATCTGGCTCGATCCGGAAAGGACTTCTCCATACCAGTTCTATCAGTTCTGGCTCAATGTTTCCGATGCGGATGCCGAGAAATATATAAAGATATTCACACTTCTGTCAAAGGAGGAAATCGAAGCTGCCGTTGCAGCACACGCGGAGGCTCCGCACCTGAGGAGCCTGCAGAAACTGCTTGCAAAGGAAATCACGGTCATGGTACATGGAGAAGAGGAATACAGGAAAGCCGTTTCCGCATCTGAAATACTGTTCGGAAATGCAACGTCTGAATCTCTGAAAAATCTGGACGAAAGGACATTCCTTCAGGTCTTCGAAGGTGTCCCGACTTTCGAGATTGATGAAGCAAAGCTGCCGTGCGGAATCATCGACCTGCTGTCAGTCGAGACACAGGTATTCCCGTCCAAGGGAGAATGCCGCAAGATGATTCAGGCAAACGGAGTGAGCATCAACAAGGACAAGGTATCCGACATCAATGCGGAGATAGGCACCGGACACCTTATCGACGGAAAATACATACTTGCCCAGAAAGGCAAGAAGAACTATTTCATAATCAAGGTCTGCCGGTAACGATATGGAAAAGAATTCTGAATCAACCAGACAACTGAAGGTTGCCAGAGAACTGCAGAGAGTCATCGCCGAAATTATCAGGAGCAAGGGCATGGCTTTCTTCAGCGGGGCAATGGTTTCAGTCAGCGGTGTAAAGATAAGTCCTGACCTTTCGGTTGCAAAAGTATATGTGAGCATCTTCCCGTCCGACAAATCAGGGACGGTTATGCAGATTCTGGAAGAAAACATAAAGGCTGTCAGAGGCGAACTTGGAGCAAAACTGGCAAAACAGCTCAGGATAATTCCGGCCATAACGTTCTTTATCGACGATTCGCTCGATTATGTCGAACACATTGAGGAACTTCTGAAAAAATGAAGCTGGAGTTCTTCATTGCAGGAAGATATCTGTTCGCCAAGAAATCCCGCAACGTGATCAATGTCATTTCTGCGATCAGTGCCGCAGGCATGGCAATAGGGACCGCCGCTCTTGTCATTATACTTTCCATATACAACGGATTCGACTCCATTGTAAGGGACATGATGGGGTCGTTCGAACCCGAGTTCAAGGTTGTTCCGTCGGCAGGAAAGGTTTTCATCCCTGAAACCGGGGTATATGACTGGCTGTATGAGCAAAATTCAGTAGCGTCGATATGCTGCATTCTTGAGGAAGACGTATTTATAAGCTATGAAGGGAAACAGGGTATCGCCAGGGCAAAAGGAGTGGACTTCATTTATGAAGAGGAGACAGCATTGCGAGAACATATCGTTGACGGAGAATTCAGGCTTCACAGAGGAGATGTTCCGCTTGCGGTAACAGGACAGGGGCTGGCATACAAACTCGGCATCAATCCGAGATTTGTATCGCCGCTGGAAATATATTTTCCATCACGCAAAAGAAATATCTCATTAGCCAATCCTGCCGCATCGCTCGAGTTCATAAAAGTATATCCATCCGGAATATTCTCCATTAACAATGAAATCGACGGCAGATATATTATCGTTCCCATAGAAAAAATGAGGGAACTGCTTGAATATGATGAAGAAGTTTCCGCTGTTGAAATACGCTTCGCACCAGGTACGCCGGCAAAGGAGAAGCAGAGGATAGAAGAAGAATTGTCCGAACGTCTCGGAAAGAATTTCAAAGTCAATGACAGGTACAGACAGAACGAATCGCTGTACCGTATGATGAAATATGAAAAAGCATCGATATACATGATACTAATATTCATCACAATCATCATAGCCTTCAATATTTTCGGAAGCCTGACAATGCTGATAATCGAAAAACATGAAGACATCGGCACTCTGGCCAGCATGGGAGCGACAGGAAACATGATAAAAAGGATTTTTATTCTTGAAGGGTGGCTCATTTCCCTGATCGGACTGGCTGCTGGTCTGCTGGTCGGAATCGGATTCGTGACGGTACAGGAGCTCACGGGAATTATAAAAATGCCGGGAAACTTCATTGTACAGGCATATCCGGTAATTCTCTCATGGAAAGATGTTCTGATTACGGCAGCCGGTGTAGGAGCAATCGGTTATCTCGTGGCACTGATGCCGGTCATATCACGAAAAAGCAGTCTGCGCTGATCAATTGCCGGCACAGACCGCTGTGAAATTCCGGAAGGTCTCCGGAAAAGGTTCAGTCATCTATCTCTATAACATTGAATGCTTTATCGAAACTGATTTCCAGCCTGTTCGAAAGCTTTATCTCATGTTTTTTCCTGTCTGCTTCATATTCGAGATATGTCGTGCCCGGAAAATTCTCGTTTACATATTTCCTTATTGCTTCCGGAACGAACTTTTCATCGATACCTGCACGGCAGGAAATTTTTTTAAGACTTCCGTCAGAATAAAATTCCACTTTGACAGCATTGGAAAGCATCACTTCATATTCATTCTGAAGGAAATCAACATCGACAACGGCATAGGCGACCTTAACGTCCGGATAATTGATTTCAAGAAATTCCCTGGCAGCTTTAGGCAGCTTGTCAACTGTTATAGCCTTGTCGTCAGCATTCATGGTTCCTGCAAATGCAATGCAAAGAACAAAAGTCAAAAAAACATTTCTCATAATCCATTTATTTTAATTGTTGATTTCAAATCACGTTGCAAAAGTCATATGCAAAAATGAAAGGAAACTGAAATGGATTTTATTTTTTACAAATCACTAGTGTCCAAAAGATTTTTTAACAAACCTTTGTAACTTATTAATATATAATTAAATATAACAGAAAACGCCGCGTGTCGATTTGAATTGATTTCGCATATTTGCTGCCGACATTAGAATCGGACAAGCATGAATGC
>CASGDV010000064.1 GCA_949300335.1 uncultured Bacteroidales bacterium
ATCTTTCAAATACACTTCTATAATAAGCAATTCATATGAATCGGGTCATTCCACAAACAAAGTGGGATGGCCTGATTTTTTCCTTTATTTGCCTCATTCAATCGTAGGACTGTCATTGCAAGCGCCATATTGCTCTTCTCACATAAGTATTCTGCCGACATAATTAGGTATTTCTCTCCAGTGTGGACAATTCAGTTTCTATTTGTTTTTTTGCGAGATCTGCGATATTTTGCCCATCGCGACATTCACATTCGGTATACTTGTATGTATAGGTTTTTACTGCGCTATCTTTATCGTCTTCACCAAAAGGGAAATATTCCTCATCCACAGCAACCTCTTAAACCTTCTCTATGACTACAGAGCAATTCATACAAGAAAAGCAGTTCCTAAACTCCGGTTTGAATTTGCACCGATGCCTGTTCGTGGTGTAGAATACTATACCGCAGTAAGTACATTGATACATTTTCAATTCTTTGAAATCAGCCATAACTAGCCTCACGGGCATCTTTATGTTGAAAGTCAGGTCTACTCAATTTATGTAAGACAGGATTCTTTGAGTTTCCTCTTCCGCATATTGTCGCGCTGCAACTTCTAACGGTTGATTCTCGTAGATGCCGAACCCGTATTCCCATGCGCTTTTATAACTATCCTGATTGCTCATCCAGTCTCTTAATTCCTTAAAATACGCAGTATTCAGAGCCGGATTATCCCAATCAAGTGTGCTAACGAGATAATACTGATTTGAGTGATACACCTCATGGCACACGGTTTGAATGACTTCTTCGACAGAAGCGTTTGCCAGATGTTCAGTATTGATCCACATTTCGTTGGATTCATTGTCATATGCGCCAAGTGTGGCTGTGCCGATCATGGCGGAAGCTACGGGAACAGTCGGGATACCGAGTATATTCGATTCAAAATCAACAAGTTCCTGTGTTACGGTTATTCTCTCCTGTATGGATAGCCGACTCCAGTTTTTCTCATTCAGATAACCCCAAAGTTCGGATTTTTTCTCATACAGATTATCCGGCTTGTCACCTTCAGCAACAACTTCGGTCTCGGAAAATAGTTGATTCCACAGTTCTTCCGTAGCCTTATATGTAGGCGACTCAAAGCCGTATACAAAGATTGAGAGCAAACATGGAATAGCACAAAAAACGGCCATTCCGAGCACCGAACATCTCCTGAAAACGAACTGGTATCTCCGGTGCCGCTTTCGTGAGAATATATGCTTCTGCTCATCTTTTTTCAATACGCAGAACAGTGCGATTTCTCCTACAACCACAGTCAATGTAATCAATAGTGCAATTATGAAATGCCACTGAGCAAAGACGAGCATAAGCACAAATTCAACGGGGACTATGTTGAACAGCATCTCCGTTATTGTGCCGTTGCAGGTGCCTCGTCTGAAAGGAGAGCAGCAGAGCCATACTACCGTAACCATAACAACCAATACTATCGACGACCATGTTTCCATATAGAGTCCAATTTCCGGCACACAGAATGCGAACGGCTCTATGAAACTATAGAAAATCATCGCAAGCGGTATGATGATAGATGACTTGTAGATTATTTGTTTCATGCTGCTCCTCCTTGGCAGGTTCGTTTTACTCGTTTACTTCTTCAATATGGATATCGTTCAATGTGCCGGACACCTTGATATGAGTGTAGTCGGGATGATTCCAGGAGAATCTCACAAAGGCATCGCCAAAGTAAGAGTTGGCGTATTGTTTAGGATTTCTTGCGCCAAAAGAACCGGACGAGTTATTTGCTACGACATTGATAAACTCCTGAAGAATCGGCGTATCAATCTCGGTAATATAAAGCTTGCTTTTCTTTGTAGCAAGCTTTTCAATACACTTGACGCAAATCTGAATAATGGCCTCTCCGGAGAGCTTATTGAATTTCAGAACTGCATCCATTCGCCCAAGCACCTCTTTGCGAAACGCACCGGCTTCGGCGAGTTTCTCCTTTGCCGCATTGGAAAGCTGAATAATTTTCAGAGGAGTGCTTAAGTTCTCGGGTTCTTCCTGCTGTGGTTCGGTTGCAACATCAGACGACATAAATCCGAGGTTCTTCTTGTCATCAACGGAAATATTGCTTGTAAAGATCAAAATGCAGTTAGAAAGGTCATAATAGGCTTTCCCGTTGCTGAGAGTCTTTCCGTTTGTTGCCATTCTTCCGGTATCCATGGCTTCCATCAATGCGGTAGCAATCTCCGCATGAGCTTTTTCAATTTCGTTGATCCCATAGATAACATACGGATTGTCTTCCGTTACCGCAAACGGTCCGTCTTCATCATGACCGACAAAACCGGGAGCTGCTCCCGTAAGCCTTGAGATATCGCCTTCGTGTGTATAATGGGTGCAGTCGATGTCGCGGTAGATATAACGCTGCGCTTCCCTAGGAAGCTGACGGTTTATCATGTCTACCAACTGAATGGCTGTCTCGGTTTTTCCTGTTCCGCTGGAACCGTAGAGGAAGATGGAAAGGGGTCTGTCTTTACCCTTGGAGCCAAGGAAGATATACACAAGATGCGCAATCATCTCAAGAACATCCTTTTGACCGAAAATCTCACTTGTCAGATCCAAAAGGAGCTTGTCCTTATCAAGCTTGACAAAACCTTTATAAGGCTCGGGAATCGTGAGAGAGTCTCTGTCATACTTCATTCTCGGAGGATTCGCTCCGGATTCGGTTTGATTGCCCGTTGAACAGGGGGCTTCGTTCGATACGGGCTCTCCTTCCGGAACACAGTCAGTACGGAATTTCAAGAGGAAATCCTTCATGTCATCGAAAGAGTCAAAATCTGCGGTGCCGGAGGAAAGCCAGCGCCCGATCTGAGGACAGGATCCTGTGTAATTTACAGGAGCCTCCACACACCTGATCGATACATGATGTTCATCATAATACCGGAATTCGATTGTGCAAATCGCATTTCCGCACGTGTCGGGCATCTGAACATCATCGAGAATATACAGACCGTTTCCGCTTGTCATCTCCTCGTAGAGTCCGTTGAAGCCGTTGATATTAGAGCATTGTTTCTTCCAATTCAGCATATCTGTTTTTCCTCTCCTTATTCTTCGGGTTTATCGTAAGGGTTGATAATAGTTCTGGTATCCGGAATAATTCTGTCGGGAGCGTTTTCATTACTGGTTCCTCCGCAAAGCGGACAGCCTTTTTCAGGGGTCTGACCGATCGCAATTGTCACGAAGGGGAATGTTAAATCAGTTTCGTTGGCTTCAACGAGTTTTATCGGTTCAAAGGCAGGAGCGTTGAACTCGGACGAACATTTCGTCATGAAATAGTTGCGGTCGGCAAACTTATCCAGCTCATGATAATACGGAGTCAGGGGTTCATCGTAGCAAAGGATTTTAAGTGCCGTATAGGATTTAATGGAATTCAAATAATCCGTTACGCAGACAGCCGCTCCTTCCGAGGAACCTGTACCGGACTTTTTCACCGTCAGTATCTTTTTGTACCTAGACTCCAGGATGCATCTGGGGCAGGAAGCAGTCAGTCCGGGATAGTAGAAAAGCACTTCGTGACCTTTGCCTTTTTCAAAAATCTGTGCCGCAAGATAAGGGATTCCATATTTGACGCTAAGCTGTGCACATCTGTCCTGCGCAAAGAAATTATCGGTACATCCGCAAAGGAGCGTATCACGGAAATCTCCGTTCTTCAGCATAGCCATTTTGAAGAAATCTTCATCCGTAATGGCGTTGTCAAGATATTTCGGGATACAAACAACATGCGCAAGCGGATTGATGTCAAGAATGCGAGTTTTGATAACATCAACCTTCAGTTTCCCGAGCTCCGAGATAAAGGTGCCCTGCGTGGCGATATTGGTATCTTCAACGATATCTCCGTCGAAGAGGATGAATGTGCCTACTCCGCATCTCGCCAGCGTCTCCAGAAAGGGACGTGAACCACCGCACCCAATGCAGATTACTTTCTTCTTTGCCATGAGATTGTTCGGAAAAACGCGTTTAATTCTCTCGAAACGGTTCGGCGCTTTTTTGTCAAGAGCCGCAATGCGGCGCTCCTCTGCAGATTCTGTCTCGATCTCCATGAGCGGCGTCTTCATCTCGACAGATTGTTCGAATGAATAAGGGTAGATTTTGATCTCGCCGTTCAGTTTGGGAGATACCTGCACGATCGGGGTAAAAAATCTTCCGTGAACATTGATGGATTCGATGATGTTCTTTGCCATCAGGAGATCGCCGTGGGATGGACGTGTTACCCCGTTCGGATGGGAATGAATGACTCCGACCAGTTCGATGTCATTATCGTTCCATTCGTGGATCACTTTATTGCACGCCGGAATGTCCATCATGTAAACACCTGCGGAACGCTCGGAGGTCGCATCGAAATAGTAGTGATCAATGTGCACTCCGTCGCTTGAACCCAGCAGACCTCCATATTCGGGTCTGCGGCATCCTATGGTTTTACAGATTTCATCGTATACCTCCGCAGTGAAGGTCCACTTTGTATTCTGAACATTAAATTCGCTCTTTTTCTCTTTGTTTTTCATCTTGGCAAGACACTCCTTTATCTTCATAGTCTTATGATTCCTTTTCTTTTGAGTTTTGGCTGGATGGATTTAAAACTGCCGCCATTTCTGATGTAGTAAGCGGTAATCTCAGACCACGTTTTTGCAATCTCCCGCGCACGCTCGAGACTGTCGATTTTGTATTTCCAGCATATATAGTGTACAGGTGCGGAATCGGACGCAGCCCTTCCTTTATTCCTTTGAAACGCATTGATTTTCCTTAGCATATCGCTGTTAGACTCCGTAAGCCGGTGAATCGTTGTGATGGAATCGGATCTCGATGCTGAAAACTGCTTATAGTCAATATCCGACAGGATGTAAATCCTCCATCCGGTTAATGTTCCGAGGTCGACAAACAGAAACTCTATGTCGAGCAGATAATCGGAGGTGCGGTAATAGTTGTTCTCAAACAGCATCATAATACTCCCTCCTCCTGAAGCTTGACCTGGATGTCCCTGAATGAGCCGCCGTGCTTGATATAGTAAGCCGTGATTTCGCACCATGCACCGGCAACGCGGCGAATAACATCAAGATCGTAGATGGGATCCACACGGCAGACATAAGGCCAGTCTTTCGTCTTATCAATATATCTGTGTGTTCCGTTATCGAGATACAGGTGCGTATCTCTGTAGTCATCAGACCTTTGAGCGGAAACACGCTTATAGTCGATATCGGACATCACATAAGCCCGCCAGCCTAACGGTTTTCCTAAATCAAGCATAAGGAACTCTATATCTAGAGACTTGTCCTTCGTCCTGTAATAGGCGTGTTCGTATCTCATTTGCATCACCCTTTCTAACTTCCGAATATTGCGACAACCAGTGCGATGGCGCCGATTATGAGCAAAGCTTTCAGGATCCATAAGATCACCGCCGCAACGATTGCTCCGGACAGATAAACTCCAACTCCGCCCGCAGCCAGACACAAACTTCCTGCGATCCCCGTTAACAGTTTCTTAAACTTGGTGATCGCCCATACGGAAAACACACTGTATGCGATCAAAAGAATGACCGTAATGATAATCTCAAATGTATCCATAACTCTATCTCCTTACGAAGGCAGGCAGCGGTTTGCCGGTATCGATAAATACCTGCGTGGCATCCGCCCATTTCCTGCATAATGTCTTTGCCTGCTCCGGATACTTGATGCTTCCGGTCCAGCATATCCACCGTTTGTTTGTTGTCTTGTTGTACCATATATGAGGCATATAGTTGGAAGTGTCTCTTCCGCGATAAGAAGGAGTACGGCAGATATAGCACTTATACAGATTATCGGATTCTTTTCTGATATCAAAGGTATACATATGATCCTTCGACGGACAAGACGTCTGTGCCTGATATTCATATGAAAACTGAGCCGGATCACGCATGGAACGGTATCGGACAGCAAAGGTTACTGCTATTACGATAATCGGTATAAAAGCCAAAATAAACATGCCGTACTCCTCCTATTTATACTTGACGGTTAATTTGGTTATCAGGGCGGCATTTCGCCGTGCCAGCCGTCGCCCTGTTCGTTGAGGTCTCCCTGGCGACCGCCGTGCCAGCCATCTCCCTGTTCGTTAAGGTCGCCCTGTCTGCCGCCGTGCCAGCCGTCGCCCTGCTCGTTGAGGTCACCCTGGCGACCGCCGTGCCAGCCGTCGCCCTGCTCGTTGAGGTCACCCTGGCGACCGCCGTGCCAACCGTCACCCTGTTCGTTAAGGTCGCCCTGTCTGCCGCCATGCCAGCCATCTCCCTGTTCATTAAGGTCGCCCTGTCTGCCGCCGTGCCAGCCTTCAAGCTGATATGTTGCGTTTATCATAAAACTAAGATTACCTTGCATAACTGCACACTCCTTTTCAGTATTATTGTTGATGATAATGTTGCTGC
>CASGDV010000065.1 GCA_949300335.1 uncultured Bacteroidales bacterium
GCGCAGTACAAAACGCAATGAGAAAGGGGATTTCTATGAGGCCAACCATCTTGAGGGGGATGTGGACATGTACGGCATGATGAAGGCGCTGCTTGAAGTGCAGCAGAGGCGCAAGGTATCGATTCCGGTCCGTCCTGACCATGGGCATCAGATGTGCGATGACCTCGGGCGCAAGTCCAATCCAGGATATTCCTGCTATGGCCGTATGCGCGGCATTGCAGAGCTCCGCGGACTTCAGATGGGCATAGCGAAGACTCTTTTCAAGGATTGAGATATAGCTTTATAGTGTAATGTTGCCGTTTTGAGTAGGATAGGGCGACTGAAAAGGGTATTGATTCCACCTTTTTAGTCCCCCTATCTTCTTTATTGGCAGGTAAGAGTAGCCGGAAGGCTTCCGTCAGAGCGTGGCCGTCCGCGGCCTCGTGAGCGGCTCCCGAAGGAACGAAGTTCCAAAGGGTGGATGAAGCGAAGCGGAACTCTGGCGGAGCCTTCCGACAACTACACAGCGGCCTTCATTAATGGTTCTTCGACCACTATTAGGGGTATCTCGAGCCTACCCGGCTCGGTCGCTTCGCGACTGGTGATCTTTTTAGTCACCATCCTCGCATTTAGGATAAGCATCAGAGTTTCTCACGAATAGTTAAAATTTATATATTTGCCGGAAATTTGTTAAGGCATTTAAGTTTCGCATTTGCGAAACTTGAGTTAAGGCATCCTGTATGCAGGAGTCTCACTTACGTCAGACGATTTGATTTGAGTTTAAATTTCCATCATGAAATTTGACGAGTACTACAGAAAGTATTATGGAAGAATCATTGCTTTTGCAAGATCGTATGTCAATGATGATATGGTTGCTCAGGATATTACGGCGGATTCCATGATTAAACTATGGAAATTTCTGAAAGAAAATCCTGATGCAGATGTTCATAGTTGGCTATATGTCATTGTGAGAAATCTATGTCTGGACTATCTGAAACATCAGAGAATCAAGCAGAAGTCTCTTGAAGAGGTGTCTTTGTTGAAAATTCAGGATCTCGATTTCAAGATATCATCCCTGGACAGATATGAACATGATTCCATAGTTTCCAGAGAAATACAGGGAATTGTCAACACTGTTCTTGACAAACAACCTTCAAGAACCAGGAGCATTTTTATTAAAAGCAGGGTTTATGGGAAGAAGAATCGCGAAATTGCGGAATCGATGGGACTCTCGGAAAAGAACATCGAATACCATATATCAAAAGTTCTGAAAGCATTGAAGATTGCATTGAAAGATTACCTTATTATATTGTTATTATTGGTGTTAAATATATTTCTATAAAAGCGGTATTGAAATGAAAAAAGTCTTGTTCATAATATGCGTTGTGCTGATGTATCTTCCCCTTCACGCACAGAAGTTGGAATGGAAACTTGAAGTTGAGGCCTCAGACCTGAATCTGGTAGGCAAGGCCTTCTATGACACTCCGAACCCATACCACAGAATTGATACCTGTAGGTTCAAAGGTTTCACCAGGGAGGAAAACATGCAGTGCCGTTGTGCCGCAGGCCTGGCAGTGCTTTTTACGACTGATGCAGAAGCCATAGGTGTAAAAATGGACTTCGAGCAGGCAAACGGTGATTCATATCGTTCATACAGGGGTTTTGACCTCTATATCATGAAGGACGGGAAATGGCTATGGGCTGGTATGACGGATTTTTCAGTCAATCATAATAACAAAGATGCAATCCATACTATCGTCAAGAGTATGGCTCCAGGCGAAAAGGAGTGCCTTCTGTATCTTCCGCTATACACGGATATCAAATCCTGCAAGGTCTGCGTGGCGGGAGCCTCTCATATCGAGCCGATGGAATCTCCTTTCAAGCATAAGATTCTCTTCCACGGAAGCAGTTTTACTCATGGGATAAGCACGACCCGTGCAGGCATGGCATATCCGGTACAGTTCATGCGAAGGACAGGTCTGCAACCCATTACCCTGGGTTTCAGCGGCAACTGCAAGATGCAGCCTTATTTCGCAGATGTCCTTGAGGAAATCGAGGCGGATGCTTATGTTTTCGATCCTTTTTCCAATCCTAATATCCCAATGATAAGGGAACGGCTTCGTCCCTTCCTGGAAAGGATGGTGAAGGCACATCCGGGCAAGCCAATAATAGTGCAGCGCACTATTTACTGGGAGATGGAAAATTTCGATACATCGGCGCAGAAGGAGTTCGGAGGGCGCCGTGACCTTGCTGACAGCCTTATGTCTGCAATATGCAAGGAGTATAAGGATATTTATTATATCAAACCCGATGCGGCCCTGCACAATGGTGAATCTTCGACTGCCGATGGAGTGCATCCGAATGATAACGGCTATTCTATTTGGGAGAAATCCATCGAAAAGCCCCTGCTCAAGATACTCAGGAAATATTATAAGGACATAAAATAGTTAATACAAACTGTTATCAACTTCCAGATCTATGAATGCGGATAATAGAATAAATGATGAATTGTTGAACAAATATATCAGTGGCAACGCAACTGATTCTCAGATAGAGGAGGTTATGCGGTGGGCTCATGAAGATCCTGCCAACATGAAAGAACTTGAGGTTTTACGTCGTCTCAATGATGAGGTGATATGGAACGCCGGTATAGATGCTCAGGAGAGCAGGTCGCAGAATAGGAAAACCATTGTTAGAAGGATTGCCTCCTGGTCCGTGGCTGCATCTATTCTCCTCCTTGTTGGTTTTTCTGTTTCATTTTTGTTGTTTGGCCATAAGGCTCCGTCAATGTCTGTCTTTGTTCCCATGGGGCAGAGGACGGAACTTGCATTGGGTGACGGTACTCACGTATGGCTTAATTCCGGAAGCCGTTTGGATGTTTATGAAGGCTTCAACAGCCGCACACGTGAGGTGAAGCTTGATGGAGAAGCCTATTTCTCTGTCACAAAAAGTACTGAGAAGCCTTTTGTCGTTCACACGAAGAGTTATAATGTGAAGGTCATGGGAACAGAATTCAATGTTTGCTCCTACACAAATGCACCTGAATGGTCTGTTGTCCTTGTAAATGGGCAGGTTGAGGTCTGTGACGACAATGATGTCAATCTCGTCCTGACTCCGAATACGAAGGCAGAATTGGTTGGTGATAAACTTGTTACCTCAGAATTTTCTGATCATGATGCTTTGTTGTGGAGAAGAGGGATAATGTCATTTGAAGATGCTTCTTTCCATGAGATATTTGCGAAGTTGGAGGCATATTTTCAGGTTGATTTCCAAGTTGAAGACAGTGAGATACTTGACAGGCGTTCAACATGTAAATTCATGATATCAGATGGGATAGATTGCATTATGGGGATTCTGTTGATGGGAGAGAACCTCAGTTATGAGTTCGATATCGATGAAAGGGTTATCATGATTAGAAGATAACTTCAGTTTCGCAAGTTGCGAAACGAAAGGAAGATGACAAGACTTTTATATGCGTATGAAAAGCCAAGCTTGAAAAAGTTTGGTTTTTTTTAATTTATGTTTAGGGGTTTTGCCTTATAAATCGTTTTAAATTGTAATGAACTGAAACTAGTAACTAAAAATTATTCTATGAGTTTTTGTATCAACCGTTTTTTGTCGGTTATGCGTAATGTTTCCGTAATAGGAATTGTTGTCGCATTGATGCTGTGCTCTACAGATTTGGGAGCTCAGACGAAGAAGGTGACCATAGTATCTTCTTCAGCTACAGTAGGTCAGGTCTTGAAAGACATTGAGTCTCAGACGGGTTACCTGTTTGTCTACAACACATCTGATATAGATGTGTCCGAGAATGTTTCTTTGAATCTTAAGGATGTCGCTGTATCTGAGGTTCTTGAGAAAATCCTTGCCAATCAGGATGTCAAATGGCATCTTGAAGGAAGATATATCAAGATAATGAAACATAGTTCAGAGGCTCCAAAAGCCGCTGGTGAGGGCAGTACAGCTGTAGGGTCGATTCTTGTCAAAGGAAAGGTAACAGGAGTTGATGGGGAACCACTGATAGGTGCCAGCGTCATTATCAAAGGGACAACCAATGGAGTCATTACCGGTGTGGCCGGATCTTTCAGCATTGAAATTCCGTCTAAAGGAGCCGTGATAGTGGCCTCCTATCTTGGTTTCTTGGACAAGGAAGTTGAAACTTCAGGGAAACAGTATGTAGAGATCGTACTCCAGGAGGACACCAATTTGCTGGATGAACTTGTAGTTATCGGATATGGTACCGCGAGAAAAGTTGACCTTACAGGATCTGTCGGTGCAGTTGATGGAAAGACAATTGCCGACAGAAAATCCAATTCTGTGGCTGCATCCCTTCAGGGAGCCATGGCCGGAGTCACTGTTACAAGGAGCAGCAATGAGCCCAGTAATGAAGGAGGTGACATCAAGGTCAGGGGAATCACCACAATCGGAGACTCTACTCCTCTTGTGATTATTGACGGTGTTCCCGGCGACATGTCATCTGTCAGCCCGGAGGACATTGAGAACATTTCTGTACTGAAGGATGCAGCTTCGGCTTCCATATATGGTTCAAGGGCTGCTGCGGGTGTCATCCTGATAACAACCAAGAGGGGTTCCAAGGAGCGTATCAACATATCATATAATGTTGAATATGGCTATGAAATCCCTACATCAAACGTTGAATTTGTCGATCTGACAAGGTATCTTGAGATGACAAATGAATTGCGTTACAATGACAACCCTTCAGGTGGACTGTATCAGACTTATTCACAGGACCAGGTTGAAAATTGGTTGGAATACAATAAGACCGATCCGAATAACTATCCTAATACTGACTGGCATAATCTCGTCTTGTCCAATGCAGCTTTGAGGTGTATGCACAGGGTAAATATTTCGGGAGGTTCAAATGTTATTCAAACCTATGCATCTTTCACATACAACAAGACAGATGGTTTGTATAACGGCTTGGATTTCAGCCGTTTCATGACTAAAGTCAATAATGATATCAACATTACCAAGTGGCTGCATGCCAGCATAGACTTCTCTTTCAACAAGAAAGAGGCTAACAGTCCTGTGACGGATCCATATACCTTGGTAAGATACCTTCCTCCAATTTATGCCGCTACCTGGGATGACGGGCGCATTGCAGATGGCAAGGGCGCAAATATCTATGCCCTGGTCAACTACGGCGGTTTCAATAAAAAGGACGTCTTTCAGATTGCTGGTAAGGCGCAGGTTGACATCACACCTATACCTTCACTTCGCTTCTCGGCGGTATTTGCCCCTAACTTTGTAATAACCAAGCAGAAGAGTTTCCAGAAAGAACTCCCTTGGACCACGGCTGAGGACCCTGACATTGTAGGAGGCTATCTGATTTCATCAACCAAGCTGTCTGAATACAGGAATGACAGCAAGAGTGCCAATGTGCAGTTCCTTGCGAATTATAACGAGACGTTCGGCGGTCATACCATCGGAGTGATGGCAGGTTACGAGTCGAACTATTATTTCTATGAGGGCCTTACTGCCACAAAGGATAAATTTGAATTGAGCGATTTCCCATATATGGACATAGCTCCGAACAATCTGGTTTTCAACTCTGGAAATGCTTATGAGACAGCACTGAGGTCTTTCTTTGGACGTGTGTCATATAATTACAAGAACAGATACCTGCTTCAGGCGAACTGCAGGTGGGATGGTTCTTCCAGATTTGCAAAGAAATACAGATGGGGAATGTTTCCTTCTGTATCAGGTGCATGGGTAGTGAGCGAGGAACCGTTCTTCAAACTTGGGAAAAATTCGATTTCGTATTTGAAAGTGAGACTTTCATACGGTACTTTGGGAAATGAGCGTATAGGTAATTATCCATACCAGTCTTTGATCAATACAGGTCGTGGCCTGTTTGTCAACAGCAGCGGAGAAGTTGTCGAAGAGATGACGGCAGCCCAGCGAAATTATGTCATCGAGAACATTACCTGGGAGACAACCCAGTCGATAGATGTCGGTTTGGATATGTATTTCCTCAATAACCGTCTGTCCCTCACAGCTGATTATTACAACAAGAAGACCAAGGATATGCTTCTGGCTCTGGAGATTCCGGACTATGTCGGCTACGGCAATCCGGAAAAGAATACGGGAGATATGAAGACAAATGGTTTTGAGTTGAGCCTTGGATGGAAGGACAATGTGGGAGATTTCTTCTATGGCGTCAATTTCAACCTTTCGGATTTCAAGTCTGAGATGGGAAATCTTGGAGGTACACAGTTCCTTGGAGATCAGGTGAAACTCGAAGGAAGTGAGTTCAATGAGTGGTATGGTTATGTTTCAGAAGGATTGTTCCTGACTCAGGAAGACTTGGATTATTCGCCGAAGCTTAACAACCAGACCAGTCTTGGTGATATAAAGTACAAGGATATCTCCGGTCCGAATGGTGTTCCGGATGGAAAGATCACACCTGAGTATGACCGTGTGCTTCTTGGCGGTTCTCTGCCAAGGTTCACTTATGGAGGTAACTTGAATTTCGGATACAAGGGTATTGACTTGTCGTTGTCGTTCCAGGGAGTGGGCCTTCAGAAATCAAGGATGACCAATATGATGGTCAAGCCATTGATTGCCAATTATGGTAACATCCCTGCCGTGATTGATGGCAAATACTGGAGCAGTTTCAAGACAGCTGAGGAGAATGCTCAGGCACAATATCCTCGCCTTACCTATGCAAATGAAAGCGGGGTGTATTGCTTGTCCGATTACTGGTTGTTCAACGGTGCTTATTTCAGGTTGAAGAACGTGATGCTCGGCTATACCTTGCCAGAACACATTACCAAAAAGGCATTCATCAAGAAGCTTAGATTCTATGCAACTGCTACCGACCTGTTCTCGATAAGCAAATATCCGAAGGGATGGGATCCGGAAGTCGGGCCAACTTCTTATCCTATTACAACCACTGTACTTTTAGGTGCTGAAATAACATTCTAATAATCAGTTAATTATGAGATTAAATAAAATATTGTTACCAGTTTTTACCGCTCTATGTGGCCTTGCTGCGACATCGTGCTATGATTTGGACAGGAATCCTTTGTCAGAAGGTTCTTCTGAAAACTGGTTCACCACAGAAGATGAGTTCGAGGCATCTTTGAAAAATTTGTATCAGTCCGGAATGTGGACTGCTGATAATGAGAGCTGGACAGATGATTTTGTTCAAAGGCAGATTCTGAGCAGCTTTGCCAATGCAACTGTAAATGGTCAGACACAAGAAGTCGTCGATTATTGGGAAAATAAGTATAAGGGAATAGGCAGGGCGAATGTCGTGCTTATGAACCTTCAAAGAGGACTTGAGTCAGGTATCCCTCAGAGAAACGTTGACAGATTCGGCGCAGAGGCATATTTCCTCAGGGCGGCTTTCTATAGCATGTTGATTGAAAAGTTCGGGGATGTAGTCTATGTAGACTCGATGGTCAGCATCGAGGATGCTTTTACTATGGAACGTACTCCTAAGAGCGAACTCATTCCTTTGGTCTATGCGGATTATGACAAGGCTATAGAAGGACTGCCTGAAAAGACTGATTATCAGGCATCAAGAGCAACCAAAGGAGCCGCCATGGCTATGAAGGCCCGTTTTGCTCTGCGCATGGGTGACTGGAAAACGGCAGCAGAAGCTGCCAAGGCTTGTATGGACCTGAATGTCTATGATCTCGAACCTTCTTTTGAGAAACTCTTCTTGCAGACTACAAAGGTATCAAAGGAATATATTCTTGCAATTCCACGTTCGGTGGAACTGGGCTATTATTATCCTGCATGGGAGATTCTGTCAAGACTTGGCTCCGGAAATGCCTGGTGGTGTCCAAGCTGGGATTTGCTGGCAACATATACCTGTACAGACGGAAAGCCTATTGACGAGTCTCCGCTTTATGACAAGAATGACCCGTTCAAGAACAGGGACCCGCGCTGTTCGATGACCATCGTTCCTTTCGGATCAATGCATTGCGGCTATGAGTATAACCCTCATCCTACTGCCACAGTGGTAAAGGATAAGAATGGAAAGCAAGTCAGCAATAAGGATTCCAGGGGAGTCTTTCAATATGCTTCGTTCAACGGCCTGCTCTGGAAGAAGGGTGTTGATGAAAGTTGGGTTGAGAATGGAGGAAAAGCGGAGCCGACACAGATTATCATAAGATATGCCGATGTGCTTCTTATGTATGCTGAAGCCAAGATTGAAATGGACGATATTGATGACAGTGTCCTCGAGGCAATCAACCGCGTCCGTTCCCGTGCATATTCAACAACCTTTGACAACACAACTGCTTATCCTGCTGTCACAGCAACTGATAGACTTGAATTGAGGAAGATTCTCAGAACGGAAAGAAGGATGGAATTTGCAAATGAAGGTCTCAGATACAGCGATATCATCCGTTGGAAGATAGCTTCCAAGGTTATGTCCAAAAAGAACTATGGTATGCTTTATCCGGCCCAGTCTATTGTGGAGAAACTCATTGACAATGGGCTCCCATGGTTCTGGCCGATGACTCCTGAAATTGATGAAGAGGGTATCCCGGATTTCACCGCTATGGAGAAGAAGGGTTATATTCAGGCTCTTTCTGCCAAGAAATGGCATGACAGGCAATATCTCTGGCCAATCCCTTCTAAAGAGATCGTGATAAATAATAAACTGACACAAAATATAGGATATTGATGATGAAAAGCATTATAAAGAAATCTGGTCTTTTTCTGACTTTGTTGTTCCTTGCTTCATTCCAGTCTTATGCAGCTGGGCTTCTTGTTGAGGCAGAGAGCTTTAGTAACCGTGGTGGCTGGTGTATAGACCAGCAGTTCATGGACTTGATGGGTTCTCCATATCTGCTTGCCCATGGTATGGGTGTCAAAGTTGAGGATGCTACCACAGAAGTTGAATTTCCTGCTGCAGGAGATTATGATGTGTATGTCAGGACTTATAACTGGACTGGTCCCTGGTATGATGGGAAGGGTCCCGGAAAATTTCAACTTAAGGTAGGGGAAACCACTCTTGAGGCAGTGCTTGGAGAAACCGGTGACAAATGGATGTGGCAGTATGCCGGTAAGGTCAAGATAGATGACAGAAAGCAAATGCTTACTCTTCAGGATCTTACGGGATTTGAAGGAAGGTGCGACGCCATCTGGTTCACTACTAAGAAGAATGATGTACCTCCGGCAGATGGCAAGCAGCTGGAAAAATTCAGGGCCAAAGCCTTGAAACTTGGAAAGCCTCAGACGCTCAACTATGATTTTGTTGTGGTGGGCGGTGGAGTTGCCGGAATGTGTGCAGCAATGTCAGCAGCCAGACTTGGGCTTAAGGTCGCTTTGATTCAGGACCGCCCTGTTCTTGGAGGAAACAACAGTTCCGAGTGTCGTGTTCATCTTGGAGGTCGCATTAACAAAGCCCCATACACCAACCTTGGCAATATGATCAAGGAATTCGGACCTAAGGAAGGTGGAAATTCCCGTCCTGCTTATGTGTATGAGGATCAGAAGAAGATGGACTGGATTATGTCGAACGAGAATATCGACCTGCATATATGTGAGCATGCCAATTCTGTCATTATGTCTGGCAACAAGATAAAGAGCGTTGTTACCCAGAATATAATGACTGGAGTAAAGCACATCTTTACAGCACCTCTGTTCGCAGATTGTACAGGTGATGGGACAATCGGTTATCTTGCTGGAGCTGAGTATCTTATCGGCAGGGAAAGCAAGGACCAGTTCAACGAGAAGAGCGCTCCTGAGAAACCGGATATGCTGACTATGGGAAGTTCTGTACAGTGGTATTCGGTTGATGACAAGAAACCGTCATCATTCCCGGAGTTCAGCTATGGGATACAATTCAATGAGGAAAGTTGCGAAAAAGTGTTCAAGGGCGACTGGGAATGGGAGACCGGAATAGGTCGCGACCCAATCAAGGATGCCGAGCAAATCAGGGACTATGCTACCCTTGTGATCTATTCCAACTGGAGCTATCTTAAAAACCATCTGAAGAACAATCAGAAATGGCAGAACCGCAGCCTTGGCTGGGTAGCTTATATTTATGGAAAGCGTGAGTCCAGACGACTGGTCGGAGACCATGTCCTTACCGAGCAGGATATAAAGGAAAGGATTCCTTATGAGGACGCTACCGTTACCACGACCTGGGATATAGACCTTCATTATCCGGATCCGGAAAATGGAAAATGGTTCCCTGGAAAGGAATTCAAGGCGATAAGCCTAGGCGACAGAATCTATCATTATGCTGTGCCGTACAGGTGTTTTTACTCCCGCAACGTTAACAACTTGTTCATGGCTGGAAGGGATGTCAGCGTGACACATATAGCCTTGGGTACAGTCCGCGTGATGAGGACTACCGGAATGATGGGTGAGGTTGTCGGGATGGCGGCTTCTGTCTGCCACAGGAACAATTGCCTTCCAAGGGATGTCTATACGACTCATTTTTCTGAGTTGCAGGAACTTATGAAAGCCGGTGCCGGAGATCCTGCGGCTCCTGACAATCAGAAATATAACTGGGGTTTTACTCTTGAAAAAGAATAAATGCTATCATGAAATCAAATTTTTACAACAAAATACAAAAAGGTCTGTTGACCGTATCATATATGGCATTGCTCTGCGGATGCTATTCGGAGAACTATACGGTCATACCTACGGAAGTCAATGATTCCGAGTCTCTGTATAATATCCGTACTGAGGAAATGGAATATAGGGATCCGTTCATTTATGTGGACAAAGAGAAACAGGCGTATTATTGTCCTGTAGTCGTTGCTGGAGGTATCGAGATGTACAAGAGCCGTGACTTGAATATGTGGAGGGATCTTGGGAATGTATATAATACCAGTGGACTTTATTCAAACTATACATATTGGGCTGCCGATATGTACAGGTGGAAGGATAATGTCTATTGCATAGCGACCGCAGTTTCTGCAAATGGCAGTGCAGATGACTTCACCAGCGCAAAATCCAACACTGTTTTCAAAGGTGACTATGGTCCTGAAGGGGCTATATGGCCTTTGAACCGAGATCACGTGAATCTCATTCCCGAGACTGATACTCAGAACATTGACGGGTCGTTGTATGTCGATGAAAGCGGGACTCCTTGGATTGTCTATTGTAGGGAAGCTGCAACAGAAATAACCGAAAAAGGCTATGATGCAGGTGTATATGCCTATAAAATGAATGATGACCTTACATCTACTGTAGGAGAACCTGTTCGTCTGTTCAATGGTTCGGACTCCAAATATGCCTGTGCGGTGGATGTGCGTGATGGCAAGGCGGTTTACATTGCAGATGCCCCTATGCTTTGGCGCGACCCATCTTCCGGCAAGCTTATCTGCATCTGGTCCCATTATGCAAAACAGCCGGGTAACGATGACCAGAAATGGTATTCAATCGGACAGGCTGTTTCGACTTCAGGCAAAATCGAGGGACCTTGGGAGCATGCCGGCATAGTCAACAACTACGACGGAGGTCACGGATGCATATTCGAGGATCTGGATGGCAATTTGAAGCTGGCTTATCACCTGAATCCTTCACTTTCCAGGAACGGCAAGCCTCACCTTGTAATCAAGGACATATCTGTAAGTGCCGGTAAACTTGATAAGGTGGTCCAGCAGCCAGCCGTATTGGTTGAGGGTAAAGAAGATGAATTGACACTCAAAGCAGATAAGACTGCTTACAATATCCCTGTCAACATTGTCTTCTGTGACAGCTATTCTGCCAGCGTAAGTGTTGATATGATTCAGACCGGTCTTCAGGATCTTTGTGATGAGTATAACATTGAAAGAAGGACATCATATCCGTTGCTCCCTTCTGATGCTTACTCTGTTGCACCTGCACAGCTGGGTTCCGGAACATTGTCTGGAAATATTGTCATTACCATTGACAGAACCGTAATAGAAGAGGATGTACAATATCTGCTTCCTGTCAAGGTTGAGGTTTCATCCGATTCGAAACTGGAGTTGATTGATAATCCTATTTATCTGGTGGTCAGCAAGCCTGGCAAATTTGATTTTGCCTATATGGATCAGACTCAGTTCAAGATTCTATTCTGCAACAGCTCAAGGGCTTATGAGCACGATGGCAGTGCAACTGGTGAATTGAAACTGGCTGAAACCTACAAGGCACAGTTCCTTGTAGACGGATTAGAGGACAAGGGATGGTACTCCAACTTCCAATGGTGGGAGCCGTTTGTTCAAGACAGGTCAGGAGTTGAAAACGGTACGGATGACTATGATTATAGTTTTACGGAATTCCATGCTTTCAAGGGCCGCCGTTGTGCAGTTTCCATAGTGATTGATATGCAGAAATCTGTAGATGTAGCTGCGGTTGGTTTGCTGAACAGACGTCCGAACAACGCAGCGGTGACAGATACCAAGAGTGTTGAATTCTATGTTTCTGATGACCCTGAATTCATATTTACGCCAGCAAATGGTGTATCCGGATATGATTATTCCGAATATGGCAATCCTTCGCAGAACAGCTGGACAAGGATTGCAGCAAACGATAATCTTGCTCAAAGTCAGTCAATTCAGTGGTTGAACATGTCTCAGGAGCAGTTACTGACTCATGCTTCCAGGGGAAGATACTTGAAGATAAGGCTGCTCGGTACCTTCGATGCTGCCGCAATTACGCTCTTCTCTCTGAGCGAAATTTATGTAAAAGAATGTACAAGCATAAGATAAATTACAAACACTAATACTATTTATTATGGAAACAAACCATTACATGACTCCAGAATTTAGTTTGATTGAGTTTACAGTCAGCTCATCGTTTCTCCAGAGTTCCACTTCGAACTTTATTGATCCATACCAAGAGGATGCTGAAAACGATTGGATTCTCTAAATTCGGGATTATTGAAAAACAGTTTTAAAAGGTCTTTATTATGAAAAAAAATACCACAATCTTTTTGCTTTCCTCAGTCGTTGCGTTTTTTGGATGCAATAAGGAAGTATCAACTCATTTCAATTCAGATAATTATCCTGTATTTTCTGCCGGAATGGAAGTTCTCAGTACCAAGACTGAGCTTGGTGAGAGTAATACCGTTGTATGGAATGCAGGTGACGAAGTTGCTGTATTCAATAAGAATACTCAATTGTTAAAGTATAGAGCTCAATCTGCTGGCGCAGAGACAGTTCTTGAAGCTGCCGGGGCGCAGGGGGAAAGTGGAACAGCTCTCAGTGCGAATGTTGCATTCTACCCTTATTCCGCTTCAGCGCTGTGCATCGAAAACGAGGGAACATTCACCGTCGTCACAACTGTGCCTGAGATTCAGACATATAAGCCAGGCAGTTTCGGTCCTGGTGCTGCTCCTATGATGGCTGTTTCCTCAACCGGGAATTTTGGTTTCAGGAATGTCTTTGGATGTCTCAAACTTCAATTCACAGGTTCTGGCTCAGTCAAGAGCATCGCTGTCACGGGTAACAATGGTGAAGCTCTTGCCGGCACTGTTTCAGTGAGCATGGCGGCTGATGGTGAACCTACCTTTACTTTTACGACTCCTTCCACCACCACAGTTACTTTAGATTGCGGTGAGGGTGTGGCATTGAGTGGGGAGCCGACTCCGTTCTATATTGTCCTGCCTGCAAGGGACTATACCAAGGGTATCACAATCAATGTGACTATGGCCGATGGGCCGGAAATTCCTGCAATATCTACCGGTGCAAGCCTTACGGTTGGAAGATCCGCTATCTGCCCTATGGCTGCTTGCAAGTTGGTGGGAATAGAGACCGAGCAGATGACTGAGTCCGGCTTCACTATCAAATTCTGCAACTCTTGCTATGCATACAACAAAATCAATGTTGCCAATGGCAATAACAGTGGTGTGGAGAGAAAAAAAGGTGAAGAGAACGAATACTCAACAAAATACTCGTTGTATGGCTCAACTAGAGAATATGATCATTCTGCTGAAAATTTCTCAAGTCAAATGGGCCAATATAGCCCTAAACTCCTTCTCAGAGGCACAAGCTCAGGCTGGACATCTCTTCACGGAATTGGCGGAACGCTTGTTCAACCTAACGCGGACTGTAAGGAAAGCGGATTTGACGATTACGACTATACATATCCTGATTATCATTCCTTTGGAGGCCGTCGCCGCCAGGCTGCACTGGTTGTGGATCTGGGAGAGTCCTGCAATGTCGCTTCCATCGGGCTTGTAAACTGGACCCGCAATGATGGCGGAAGCCCTAAGGGCCATCTCAAAGGCGTGGAGTTCTATGTTTCGGATGATGCCGAGTTCAAATTCACCCCGGCCTATGGAGCCTACAGGAAAGATTATGATTATGAGAATTATGCCAATCCGTCTGAGAACAGCTGGACTCTCATAGCCAAGGAGGATAATCTGCCTGTTTCTACCGGTCCGGATGATACTGAATGGGTGGATGTGCCGTACTCTGTTCTTGTCAGCGGGAAAGCCAAGGGACATTTACTCAAGATAAGGTTCCTTACAAATACCGCCTTGGACGGAGCAACCGGATACAGCGCAAGGGAACTTTATGTAAAGAAAGCTACTAATCTTGACTGATAATTTCAGATGAAGAAAACAATACAGATAATATTATTCCTCTGTATTCTATCTATTGGTTGCCAAGCCCGGAATTACACGATTCTGGGCTTAGGTGACTCAATAACGGAGGGTATTGACGGACAGGGTTCATATCTGTCTCCATTGAAGAGGATGCTCTTCGAGGAAGGCTATGATGTGGAGTTCATCGGTCCGAGGATGAGCCGCAGCGGTGAGGAGTCCATACCTTGTTATGGCTGGTGCGGCAAGGATGTGGAATTCATAGAAAGCACGGTTGAGGATGTGTATAGGGAGTACCCTGCAGACATAGTCCTCTTTCATTCCGGTCACAACCACGATGCTGCAACCAAGCCGGTGAAAGGTATCATAAAAGCCTATAAATCAGTCATACGGAAAATCCGCAAGATTAATCCGGATGCCATCATCCTTGTTGCTGAGGTGATTCCGTCCGGGAAACTGCCCAAATATTCCTATATCCCTGAACTGAACCGGGAAATAGTCAAATTGGTCAAGGGATATGGCGATGAGGGTATAAGACTGGTGGATATAGCCGATAATTACAGCTGGGAGAGGCTGAATGTCGCTGACAAGGTTCATCCCAATGCTGAAGGCCGCGAGTGGATTGCCGGATGCTGGAATGAGGCTTTGAAAGATGTCCTGGGAGAACCTGTCTTCGCTCCTTTGAAGGTCACATATTTCAACCTCGTCCCTACAGAGGCTTCGAAGGCTCCCAATTATTATTGCACTTGGAACACCCAGTATGCATATTGCGGCACTGACGATATCCGCTCCGAGATGACCGAAGAGAATATTTTCGGCAGCGGCCCCGGACAAGGATGGATAAATTTCTTCCCTAAAGTCCGCAAGGACCTTTATTTCCTCCTCGACGACTCATGGGATATTCCGGTCAATACCAACAAGGGCTATGGCCGCGACGAAGTGGACACGACAAGATTTCCTTCCATAAACGGTTCTCCTGCAGAAAGGATGCAGAAACTCTCAGACAAAGTCAAGGCAAAAGGATGGAAGGGTCTGGGCCTTTGGGTTGCGGCACATGAGGACCAGCAGGGCGGAATGTCCGCAGATGAATTCTGGACTGACAGGCTAACTACCTTCGCGAATGCCGGGGTCGGCTACCTGAAGGTGGATTGGGGAAGATATGAGCATGATGCAGCCTATCGAAGGAATATGACTGCACTCGGAAAGAAGCATGCTCCTGAACTTTGGATTGAACACGCTCCTTGCATTGGTCCTACACCAACGGAAAATCTTCGCCCTTACGTCACATTCAGCGATGTGTACCGCACCTACGATGTGGATGACGTTATTTCTGTACCGTTGACAATTGACCGCGTTTCCAGAATGCTTGCCCTCAAGGCAGAGGACGGGGTGAAAGGACTTGTGAATTGTGAGGATGAGGCATACATAGCCGCTGGTCTGGGTTGTTCGATAGGCGTCATGCGTCATCCATTGCTGAATGTCAGCGGCAATGATTTGAACACAATCTCACAGATAAAGTACAAGGATGTTTACCTCAGACTTGATGAGATTGTGAGGGCTGTGAGATGGAGCAGAATTGCGGAGCCGTTCGGAGTTAAGTCTGATGTCGTGGTTGATAATCAGCGTCTTACAGATAAATGGATTTATGGAAAGGGCGAATCCTGGGTAAAGCACGAGGTCGGTGACACCGTCAAGGCTAGCGCACCTGCCAGAGTGAGCCGCAATATGCCTCTGGCCCAAACGGATGACCAATCGGAGGATTGCCCTTACCTTCTGTGCAGCAGGTATCCGGACGGGGCAACGGCTGTGTCGGCACTTCCGAGACGGATAGGCCGCGAGAGAATAGCCAAGGGCGTGGATGTGAGCATCGAGATAGAGGACATTTACAAGCCTGTCGGAGTGTTTGGAGTATTCGGCACATTGACTCTCAAGGCAGATGGACTCAAAGGGAAAACCTTCAGGATTCTTGCTCAGGATCTTGCAGGGGATAGATCAGTCGATATCTCAAAGACTGTGAAAATGACTGACGAGGGACTTGTCATCCCCGCAGAGGTGTTGAACCGCATAGGCACGATGGCTGCAACTCCGGGAGACATTTCCTCACCCGGCACAGTTATCCGCATATATGATGCAGCCGAGCGTTGGACCGAGGAACAGGCAAATGCCTGGAGTGCGGCACAGCCCTGGTTCTCTGGAGTCAATTACATCCCAGCCAATGCCATCAACCAGATTGAAATGTGGAGTGCAGAGACCTTTGACATCAATCGCATTGACGAGGAACTTGGATGGGCTGAAGACCTGGGTTTCAATACTTTGAGGGTATTTCTCAGCAGTGTGGTATGGCAGAGAGATCCTTGCGGACTGAAAGACCGTATGTCGGTATTTCTGGATGTTTGCAAGAAACACGGCATACGTCCGTTCTTTGTCTTCTTCGACGACTGCTGGGAGGCGGAATCCTCTTATGGGCAGCAGCCTGAACCTAAGACAGGAGTACACAATTCCGGATGGGTGAGAGACCCGTCAATGTCTTTGCGAAAAGACAAGGAGAGCCTGTTCAAGATGGTTGAGTCGTACTTGACAGATATCCTGACAACATTCGGCAGGGATGACCGTATTCTGATGTGGGACCTGTTCAATGAGCCGGGAGGCAATCAGCTCGGAATCCAGAGTCTTCCATTGGTTAAAAAGGTGTTTGAAATTGCACGCAAATGTATTCCAAGTCAGCCGCTGACCTGCGGTATATGGATGCTAAATCAGGCTTATTCTCCGCTCAATGCCTTCCAACTTCAGAATTCGGATGTCATCAGTTACCATAACTATGCTCCCGAGCCTGTGCATGCCGCTGAAATCAAGCACCTGCAGGTATTCAACCGTCCTATGTTCTGTACTGAATATATGGCCCGCACCAAAGGTAGTACATTCCAGGCGATTATGCCTCTTCTGAAGAAAAACAATGTCGGGGCAATCAACTGGGGCCTGGTGGACGGCAAAACGAACACCAAATATTCCTGGGAGGAAGTTCTCACGGACGGAAGCGAGCCGGAACTGTGGTTCCACGACATTCTTCACAAAGACGGGACTCCTTACAAAGCAGACGAGATAGAAATAATAAAACAACTGAATACAAGAAAATGATGAAAAAGAGACATTCTCATATACTGACGGCATTACTCTCTGTTGCTGCATTGCTTATTTGTTCATGCTCCAATAAGGGAACATCTGAGAGGGAAATGGATTCCTTCATTGATGATCTGATGTCCCGTATGACTCTTGAGGAGAAATTGGGGCAGATGAATCTTCCTTCTGTTCCGAACACTTCGGTGGTAACAGGCAATCAGAAATGTGAAAACGTCCTGGAAGACATCAGGGCCGGGAGAGTTGGTGCCATCCTGAATACTTATGGCTATGAGAATGTCCTTTTATATCAGAAAGCCGCAGTTGAGGAATCCCGTTTAGGGATTCCACTTCTTGTCGGTCTGGATGTGATACACGGACATGAGACCGTCTTCCCGATTCCTCTGGGACTTTCCTGCTCATGGAATCCGGAGGATGTGCAGACAGGAGCAAGAATTTCTGCAATTGAGGCAACGGCTGACGGAGTCAACTGGACATTCAATCCGATGGTTGATATTGCCCGTGACCCGCGGTGGGGTCGCTGTGCTGAAGGCTTTGGGGAAGATCCTTATCTGGTCAGTCTTTATGCCCGAGCCATGGTCAGGGGTTATCAGGGTGACGGGGACTATTCGGAAGACAGCAACATGCTGGCTTGCCTGAAGCATTTTGCCCTTTATGGTGCGACAGAGTCAGGCCGGGATTACCGCGAGGTTGACATGAGCCCGGCGCGTATGTACAACGAATATTTTCCTCCTTACAAGGCTGCCATTGAAGAGGGCGTTGCTTCAGTGATGACTTCGTTCAATGACCTGAACGGCTGCCCTTCGACTGCAAACAGGTGGCTTCTTACCGAAGTGCTTAGAAATCAGTGGAGTTTTAATGGCTTTGTCGTTTCTGACTACAACGCAGTCGGAGAACTTGTCAACCACAGGGTTGCTGCGTCAAAGGAGGATGCGGCTGTGATGTCTCTGAATGCCGGTCTGGACATGGATATGGTGACTGCTGGTTGCATGACACTTGACAAGGCCCTTGAAGGTGGAAAGGTGAGCCAGAAACAAATAGATGCTGCCTGCCGCCGGGTTCTTGAAGCAAAATGGAAACTCGGCCTGTTCAATGATCCGTACAAATACCTCGAACCATCCAGAAAACAGAGGATCTATACGGATGAGAATCGTGCTGAGGCACGAAGGATAGCCGCTTCCACCTTTGTGCTTCTGAAGAACGGACAAGTTGATGGCAAGCAGCTGCTTCCTCTGAGCAAAAATCTGAAACTTGCTCTTGTGGGCCCTCTTGCAGATGCCGGGGTACAATATCAGGGATGCTGGGCCGTTGCCGCCAGAGATGATTATGCTTCTTTGCTTGATGAAATGAGAAAGCAGGAGGGGATAAACCTCAGCTATGCAAAGGGATGTAATGTCCTCGAAAATGAGAAGTTGGAAAAGCAGACATCCCCGAGGAATGCCGTGCGGTGGGACAAGCGACCTTTGGAAGATATGATAGGTGAGGCCGTGTCCATCGCCAGGAGTTCAGATGTTGTGGTAGCTGCGGTGGGAGAGACCGCCTTTATGAGTGGAGAGTCCGGTTCCCGTACGGATATTGGCCTTCCAGGATGTCAGAAAAAGTTGCTTGAAGCCCTGTATGCTACAGGAAAGCCGATTGTTATGGTGCTTTTCTCTGGCCGTCCGATGACGCTTGCCTGGGAAAATAAGGCTATGACCTCCATTCTTGAGACATGGTTCGGCGGTTCTGAAGCCGCGGCTGCCATTACATCTGTTCTTTTCGGAGATGTGAACCCTTCTGGAAAGCTTACAATGAGTTTCCCCTGCAGCGTCGGTCAGATTCCGGTCTACTATAATATGAAGAATACCGGAAGGGATCCCTACGCCAAGGATTATTGCAGATATTCAAGCAACTGGATAGATTGTCCGAACGAGCCTCTCTATCCTTTTGGTTATGGTTTGAGCTATACCACCTTCGCTTATTCACCAATTACGCTTTCAGATTCCATTATTTCAGGAGATGGTTCTGTCAAGGCAAAGGTGACAGTCAGCAACACTGGCAAATATGATGGTTATGAAGTAGTGCAATTATATATTCGTGATGTGGTCTCATCTGAAAGCCGTCCTGTCAAGGAACTAAAAGGCTTCAAGAGGATTTTCCTTAAAGCCGGCGAAAGTGCTGAAGTGGAATTTGACATCAGTCCTGACATGCTGGGCTGGTATTCAGTTGACCAGTACAACATGTCAGGCTCATCTGAACCATTGTCTGCCAGATTCGTCGTTGAAAACGGGGACTTTGACATTATGATAGGGCCTGACAGCCGTGATGTGCAATGCGCCAGGCTGACCGTGCAAATTCCGTTACTTTGAAACGGGCATCTTGGATTTTTTATTGGACAGGCGGCTCTTTTCCGCACGGAATCCCATTACATGGCTTTCTATTGAGGGAAAAGAGAGGACGATCCTGTTCTGGTTCTTACCTTATATACATCATAATGAAAGGGCAGGTCAAAAGTGTACTTTTGATTAGAGATCGTTAAAGTCTGTCTACCTGTCCGGACTTCATACCACGCAGATCGCAATTATAAACTTTGCGAAACTCCTGCTTCGCTTTTTCCATAGTAGGATCGGACTTGTTTGAAGGAAAAGACTGCGCTACGATACGGGCGCGGATCACATCATTTGAAGGATGCATAAAAACGGATTTCTTCAATGTCTCATGTAACTGGGCGATGGCATGTTTCGTATCCACGCCCTTAAGTTCAATGAAAATCTCCGTCCACTGTTCAGGGGACTCACCTCTTGCCGAGCGTTTCACAAGCACCAGTTTATCACAACGCCGCCCCTCTTTTATGATATTGTCATCTACATCATACACCACGGATTCTTCCATACCGGATGTCAATAGCGCATACCGTTTGCCTTTCTCCATAGTACAGACCTTAGTCCGGACCATGAGTGGCTGTTCTGGAGAAAAACCTTCTGCCGACAAGCGTTCGTGAGTCGATTTATACGCCACATTACCCTGCTTCATACAGCTGCAAATAATATTTCATTCAACTTGCCGATACTGTCATCCACCCAATCTGACACACCGTCCAGATCATTGCCACTGAGCATAGGTACCTCGCTATCGAGAATATTCCGGAATATACCCTTCCCATCAATATAATAACCGGAAATGGAAGATGACGGCAATATACAATCCTCGTCTATCACTCTATGTTTCAAGCCCTTCTCTGTAACGACCGCTGCCGCCAAAAGCACATTCACTACAGACATGATATACGGGCTGTGCGTGGTTACCAGTGTCATACTCTGTTCCGAACCACTGTCCAAAGCCTTTTTCAGAGAACGCACAATGCTCATTATCACCAGTTTTTGAGATTCAGGATACAGATTCTGCTCCGGTTCTTCTATGAACAGTTGTGCGGATTGGTAAAATAACCTGCGGGAAGCATAGGCATTATCCATTTCACTTATCTCATTGCGGTCTCGCATGGAAAGCGGGGCACTTTTACCCACACAATCTGCAATGTAGCTTACCATCACATCCATAGGCATCACACTCTGCATTCCGCTGGATGCATAGAAAGCCGGCGTTTCACTACCGTCTTCCCGCACCAGTACATCAACACCGGATTTGTTCACGTAACTGAAGCCTCCGGTAGCAGCCAATTTAAATGGATGGTCAACGGTGTATGGTGTCTTTGCTTCATCCCATTCATATATAAAGTTAAAAAGGACATCCTTGTCCGTGGCTTTGTAAGCCTTGTCCACATTTTGAATGGCAGATACAAGATTCCTCTCAGCAGGAATGTAGCATAGTTTGCTATTGTATCTTTTTTCAGCGAATGACCTCTTGCGGACAATTTTCGCATTGCCATTTATGCCTGTATATTCTATACTGATGCCATCCCCGTCATACTTCAGTTCAGTACTCTCCTTAAAGTATTCATCGTTCAGTCTGTGAAACGACTTCAACTCTTTGACAAACCGGTTATAATGGGTGTATTGGCTTACTATATCATCAGTCGACACCATAATTTTTTTCTCAACCCAACGGCAATGGCACAGTACCTTCATAAAGGTGCTCTTACCTGAACTTTGACGGCCAATGAGCACCGTCAAGGGTGTCATGTCTATTTTCGTCGAGTCCGAAATAGGACCGAAATTCTTAATATGCAATGAAGCCATACAATCTACTGCCTTTATTAAAGTATAAAACCTTCATCAAGGTATAAAACAATGTTTCCAGACTGTTTCAATTAACAAAATTAAGAAAAAAGTTCAGTTTTCCGTTTATTATGGCTATCGGGATGTAGAAATTCAGTTACAATTTGGACAGATAATCTGCTCAAAATGTAGTATCTTTACAAATCATACCCGACAAAACAGAAAAACATCACATTATGAACAGGAAACTGACCCTAACAGCATTGCTCGCGCTTACGGCAATATGCGCATCAGCCCAGATAGCACCGGACACGGACTGGGCACAGTTCGGCAGGTATGCCGCCGACAATGAAAAAGTCACGGAAAAGCCGCTGGCCGTACTGATGGGAGACTCCATCACCGACAACTGGGATCGCGAAGACCCTGACTTTTTCCCTGAAAACAACATCGTAT
>CASGDV010000066.1 GCA_949300335.1 uncultured Bacteroidales bacterium
TTTTTGCTCATTTCCTCCGAAAGGCACTTTTCCACGGCGTTCGGAGGAATTTTTATTTTCCTCTACTAAGATACAAAATATTTATCACATTGACAATCAATTGATTGTATTTTTAAGTCTATTTCGCGACTATCCCTAAATATTCAATTGTCTTCATCCATAGCCTTAACCTTCTCCATTATCATTTCCGGAGTTATATCCCTCAGGCATCTGTAATCTCCCGTCAGACATGTTCCCTTCCCGAAAACAGAACATGGCCTGCACGGCAAGTCAAGCTGTACTGCCGATATTTCAGGTCTGGAGCCATAGGCGGAGAATCCGGCTGCAGGATGGGTCGAGCCCCATACCGACACCACAGGGACTCCGGTAAGAGAGGCCATGTGCATGGCCGAAGAATCCATTGTTATCATCACATCGAGCGATGACATAAGATCAATTTCTCCCTGCAAATCCGTCTTGCCGAATACCGGCACCACATTCGGATAACAGGCCTGCATCCGGTCTGCAAACTCCTTTTCCTTCCCGGGCCCTGTAAAGATGAAGACCTTGCCGTAATCCCTGCTCAGCATGGAAATCAGCTTCACCCTGCCCTCTTCAGGATATATCTTCATGCGGGTACTTGCAAAAGGAGCGAAACCTGCCCATTTCCCGTCTTTGGTCCCGAACACAGCAGGGACAGCCTTATGTATACGCCTGACTTCCGGTACATGTACCGGGAAACCGAGACGAGCAAAAACATCGCAGAATCTCAGAACATTATGCCTGAGCGGAGAAGGTGAAGAAGCTTTTTCTCTGAGCAGTTTCCTTCTTTCCGGTCTCATCTTGTCCAGACAGGCAACCTTTGCTCCGGACAGGCGCAAAGCAAAACGGATAAACTTACCTCTAATCGTATTATGAATATCGGCGACATAACCTATATTCATAGTCTTCAACTTTCTGACCAGGGCTGCGAGATCGCTGAACGCAGCTTTCTGGGGAATCGTAAGAACAACAGTCCCGGATATGCCTTCATAGAAACGGGCAAACCTTTCCTTCGTCACAATCACTATCTTCAGGGAAGGATAATCGGTCCTCAACGCATTTATGGCATGGAGGCTCATAGCGACATCTCCCATTGCGGAAAAGCGTATTATCAAAAGACTTTGTTTCACGATTTCTGATATAGAACCGGATTAAGTTCCGGATCATTGTACATTTTCATCTGCCTGTACAGTTTCATATACTTCCGACCGGCAGCGATGTCATCCAGAAGTTCGGTTATGGCCGAAGTCAGATCTTTCCGCTGCTGAAGCAGCACTGACAATTTCTCCCGGCACTTTGCGATATGCCCGTCCGTGGCATCGGTTCTCAGCGATTCAATGCGCATATGGTAGATTTTCAGAGCAAGAATGGAAAGACGGTCGATAGCCCAGGCTGGAGTCTCGGTATTGATACCTGCATCCGGTAAGGTCTTCACGTCCTTGAACATGGAATAATACATCGAATCTATATACTCTACCATATCTGTCCTGTCCTGATTGGACTTGTCTATCCTTCTCTTGATGACAAGAGCCTCGGCAGGGTCTATGTCCGGATTTCTGATGATATCCTCAAGGTGCCACTGTACCGTATCTATCCAGTTTTTGGCGTAAAGCAGGAATTCCAGGCTTCCCGGGGCATAAGGATTGGCACACGCTCTGTCCACGTCATCCCATCTGTGATATTCCTCGACAACGGCATCAAAGAGTCCGTTGAATTGTTCTGGTTTCATGATTCCTGATTTTATAGTAACCTGATTATTTTTTCTCTTCCACACGGATATTTGCCATGACATCGTCTATGCACACATATCTCTTCAGCGATGCCTTGGAGGTGTCGAATGTGAAATCAACATATTCCACATTTCCGAGGGCTGCAAGACTGAAGTTCGTCCAGTCCTTAATGTAAGTCAGTTCGCCCTCCTTGCACTCTGCAAGAGTTATCTCGGCTTCACCTGTAACAGCACCGCTCAGATAACCAGTCGCCTTAAGCTTGAGATAGTCGCCATCCGAGAATTTATTTCCGGAAGCTTCGTCCTGTATGGCAGCAACCGTCAGTGCAGTATTGTTAACAGAACACGACAGCATGGTGCATGTTCCCAAAGCTGCGCTGGCAAAACCTATATCATGGGCAGGCATCTGATTGGGGTCGAAATTCTCATGGAATACGACAAAAGTCTTGGATTTACCTGCCCCAGAAGTTCCATATACGGCAAATTCATTGATTTCCGCCAAAGGGACATTCGACACATTAGCCCTGTGAGCCTTTGAAAGGGCAAAACCGCCTATAAATCTCGATTCGCTTTCGTTTGTATTGAAAAAGGCAAGATCTCCGTATGAAAAACTGTATTTCCAAAATGAACTGTCGGAATCGAACACCTTGTCCTCTTCGGCAAAATTATACTCGAACGAGGACTGCAGGGTGTATTCCGCAAAAATTCCGTTGAAACACGAGGTTGCGGCAAAAAGTGCCGCGATATAAAAAATATACTTCATTGTCTTATCTTCTTTTATCAGATTTTTATTCGATTTTATTTATTTCCGGTCTTCAGATAAGCCCGAGTTCTTTCAAGGTATTTTCCATAAGCGTCATCGTAGAGGCCGTTGCCGGAGTCATAGGAAGCCGGAACTCATGCTCCATCAGTCCCATAATCGACATGGCGGCCTTGACAGGAATAGGATTGCTCTCCACAAAACAGTTTCTGAAAAGCGGCATTAGCCTGTAATGCAGTTTTCTCGCCGAAACGATATCATTCCGTAAAAGGCATTCCGTAAGTTCTGCCATCATGGAAGGGACAATGTTGGATGCCACACTGACAACACCGTCAGCTCCTGTTGCCATGAGCGAAAGCGTTTCATCATCATTTCCGCTGAGAACAGAAAAATCTTCAGGCGCATGTGCAATAATTTCCGATATCTGGGCATAATTTCCGGAAGCCTCTTTTACTGCGACAATATTGCGTATTTCCGCGAGTTTGAGTGTCGTCTCGGCTGTCATGTTGGCCCCGGTACGTCCGGGTACATTGTATATGACTATAGCCTTGTCGGTAGATTCCGCAACAGCCTTGAAGTACTCATACTGGCCGTTCTGTGTCGGCTTGTTGTAATAAGGAACGACTATAAGGAATGCATCCGCACCGTAAGGTTCCAAAGTCTTCATGCTCGCCAGCGTATGCTTCAGGGAATTGGTTCCGCCTCCCACTACTACCGGCAATCCGTTGCTGTGCTCTCTGGTTATTTCAAGCAGGCGCACCCTTTCCTTTTCATCTAGGCAGGGCGTTTCTCCCGTAGTGCCCAGGGGAACGAGAAAATGTACACCGCCGCGCACCTGTCTGTCTACAAGACCGGCGAACGCCTCATAATCGACCTCTCCGTTTCTGAAAGGGGTCACCAATGCTGTACCGCATCCGGATAATAGTTTCATGCCTATAGTTTTTTATGATTAATACCCGATTAAAATCAAAGGATTATATCCTTGAACTCATGAACTCCTGTCAGGCTTTCGGCCTTTATGGCAGCAAGTACAGCCCCGGAAGCGAATCCTTCACGTGAAAAGGCCTCATGTTCAAGTCTGATCCTGTCATTCACACCCTCAAAGCCTACGATATGGATGCCTGGAATCTCACCGCACCTGACGGACTGTATTTCTGTTCTGGACCCCATATTGGAATCAACAATTTCAGCCAGGGATTTTGCAGTTCCGCTGGGAGCATCAAGTTTGTGGCAGTGATGCATTTCAATCATATAGGGACTGTAACCGCCGGCACTGCCCAGAAGTGACGAGACCTTGTCGACCGCCGCAAACATTACGTTGACTCCTACAGAAAAATTAGACGCATATATCATGACGGTACCGCATTTTTCAAAATACGATATGACTTCATCCCTGATATCGTTCCATCCGGTAGTGCCGACCACAACCGCACGGAAGTTCTCTGCAAGAAACCTGTAATTGCTGCGGAATGCATCCGGTGTAGTGAAATCTATGCAGACGCACTCATGTGCAAGAGTCTTGTCGAAATCGGTTATCGACTCGCTCCATCCTGCATAGTCGAGACCCCGTTCCAGGATGATGCGTTCGATCATCCTTCCCATCTTTCCGTATCCGCTAATTACAATCTTCATCTTCAAACAAATATTTGTGTATCTCGCACACCACGTTTCTGTAGACATTCCTGTCCACTACAAAACTGATGTTGACATACGAAGCTCCCTGTGAAATCATGTATATCCGGCAGTCTCCGAGAGGACCGAACGTTTTTTTGAGAATCCCGTTAAGATTCACTATGTTCTTTCCTATCACAGAAATCTGTGATTTGTCAGTATCTACCACAACATCGGCAAATTCGGACAGTTTTGCGACGACCTCGTCGATTTTCTGGGAAGAATCTACTGTCACGGAAATATTCGCTTCGGACGTGCTTATCAGGTCTACGGAAACCTTTCCCTCACTGAATATCTCGAACACTTTCTTGAGAAAGCCGGAGGTATTGATCATTCTTGTCGAGAATATGTTGATAACCAGAATGTTTTCCTTGAATGACACCGACTTTACGCCATCTTCTATGAATTCATTCCTCAATATGGCCGTACCCTCTCCGTCCGGATTCATCGAATTCAGCACATATATCGGAATGTTCTTTTCCACCGCGGGCTCTATTGTCAGAGGATGCAGAACCTTTGCTCCGAAATGAGCCATCTCGGCAGCTTCCTCAAACGAAATCTTCTCGAGACATTTCGTGTTGTTCACGACACGCGGGTCTGCCGTCCTGACACCGTCTACGTCAGTCCATATTTCAATCCTTGCCGCATCTACAGCCATACCTATCAATGAAGCGGAATAGTCGGAACCGCCGCGGCCCAGCACTGTAGGCTCCCCAGATACCGTTGATGATACGAATCCCTGTGTTATGACAGCCTGAACGCCGGCATAGGCATCCGATATGATTTCCGGCACCCTTTTCTTGATTTCATCGACAACCGGTTCTCCCTTGAGAAAATCATCGCTTGTGATTATCATCTTTCTCGCATCGACGAAATTGGTACGTATGCCCCTTGCGTTCATCGTGTAGCATATGATGGTCGATGAAAGATATTCTCCAGTAGATATTATGAATGCCTTGCTCCTGTCGGAAAGCTCTCCGAGAGCGCAAACAGCTTTCACGAAAACATCAAGTTTGTCGCAAATCGCATTCACCTTCGCCGTTGCCTCATCCTTAAGGGCGGATGAAGACTGCAGGAGTTCGGCAGCAAGATTCGTATGTCTTTCCCTGAGTTCCGTCAGAAGATGTTCCGTTTCCACAACATTTTTCACCGCCGCACTGTCGGAAATCTTGTACAGGAGATCGGTCACCTTCGAAAGAGCAGATACCACTACAACCGGTTTTTCCTCCAATTTTGCCTGCACAATCGATATCGTGCGCGAAATAGCCTCATAGTTGGCGACAGACGTGCCGCCGAATTTCATTACTAACATCTTATAATCAATTTATCCAATCATTACATACGTTCCATCTCACGCCTCATGTCCTTCTCCTTTATAGACTGTCTCTTGTCATACTCCTTCTTTCCTCTCGCCAAGGCTATGAGCAGTTTGGCATATCCGTTTACGGCGATATACAGCTTCACGGCAACTATCGTGAGCCCTTTCTCCTTTACGGCACGCCCCAGTTTCAACAGTTCCTTTTTCTTAAGAAGAAGTTTTCTGTCTCTCCGAGGATCGTGTTTTCCCCAACTGCCCCACCAATAGTCCGCCACATGCATATTCTTGACATACAGTTCCCCGTTGTTGAAATAGCAGAATGCATCCGACAGTGAAGCTTTTCCGGACCGAATCGATTTGATTTCGGTTCCGGTAAGCACTATTCCGGCCTGAAAGGTTTCAATGAATTCGTAATCGAACGAAGCCCTCCTGTTCTTTATCTCCACATTGCTTTTGGCCTTAGGCATAGCTATTCAATATATCAAATATCGCAAATTTACTGATTTTTTATAATTTTGATAAAGTTTTGCATATTCAATATGGACATTAATGTAAAAAAAGACGATTTTATAAACACCGCCAGGATTCCTGCCGAGCTCCCGGCACCGGAAACAATAAATCATGAAGAGATACTGGCGATGTACAACTCCGGGGAAATCGACCTTGTATGCATACTTGGACCGACGGCATCGGGAAAGACGAAATATGCGGTACATACAGCCAGAACGTTCAACAGGCTCATGAACCGGGAACGGTGTGCGGAAATAATTTCGGCAGATTCGAGACAGGTTTACAGAGGCATGGATATCGGTACCGGAAAAGATCTTTCGGAATACGGTGAAATACCATACCATATGACGGACATAGCTGAAGCCGGAACAAAATACAACATATACCAATATCAGAAGGGTTTTGAAAAAGTTTATTCCGAAATAAAATCAAGAGGCGGGATTCCCGTGCTCTGCGGCGGTTCGGGACTTTACATCGAAAGTGTGACCAGAGGATATTCGCTTCCTGACGTTCCGGAAAACCGGGACCTGAGACGGGAACTTGAAAAAGAAGACACGGAGACCCTTATACGGATGCTGTCAGATTTGAAACCGCTTCACAATTCCACCGACTTCGATACGCGCAAAAGGCTTGTACGGGCAATCGAAATTGCACGGTACGAAAAAATCCATGGAGTTTCCAGAACGGAAAGCCTCCCTAAGAACACATACTACATAGGAACTCTCGTTGACAGAGAAGAAAGAAACAGAAGGATAGACATACGTCTTGAACAAAGGCTTAAGGAAGGTATGGTCGAAGAAGTAAGCCGTCTTCTCGCAAGCGGTATACCCGCAGAAGACCTGATATATTACGGCCTTGAATACAAGTTCATTACCCTATATCTTCTCGGCGAACTTGACTATGCGCAGATGAAGAAACTGCTCGGAACCGCGATACATCAGTTTGCAAAAAGGCAGATGACATGGTTCAGAGGTATGGAACGCAAAGGACTGAAAATCCACTGGACGACGGTACCGTCTCCTACCGTTCCCAACTGTCGGGATTCCAGTCAGGGCTGACATACTCTCCGTCCCTGTCGATACGCATCGCGAGATAGGTTATCGGAAGACCTTGTGCGAGATATTGGGTTTCATAAAAAGTCTGCACCTCGAAAAGGGCATCGACGGCGGCTCTCCCGCACAGAGAAGAAATCTGGCTGTCATAAAGGGACTCCCTTCCTGAACCGTACAGGTCTGTAGTGCATGCCAATATATCCAGATTGTTCTGTTCCGCCAGTGCCTTTGTATATTCATGGAGATAACGGCTGTCGGTCTTGAGATGTACTATGCCTCCCGGTTTCAGGAAAGACCTGTATCTTTCAAGAAAAAGAGGGCTCGTCAGTCTCTTCTTTTCGCGTCCTATCTGAGGATCTGCAAAGGTTATCCATATCCCGGAAATCTCATTTTCCCCGAACAGAGATGTAATGAATTCGATCCGGGTCCTGAGAAACGCCACGTTGGGAAGTTTGTTTTCCTCGGCATATTTAGCTCCTTTCCATAATCTTGCCCCCTTTATGTCAACTCCAATATAGTTGAATTCAGGATTCCTCAATGCAAGATCAATGGTATATTCCCCTTTTCCGCAACCCAGTTCCACAATTATCGGATTACCGTTCCCGAATATCCGTTTTCCCCAGCTGCCTTTCAGATGATAATCCCTGCCAAGCACTTCTTCCGTAGACGGTTGTATAAGGCATGCAAAGGTTTCGTTTTCCTTGAATTTTCTAAGTTTATCTTTTCCCATAAGGCATTTTTTTCACATATATTCCGAGTCCCCTGAATCCTTTGATAGACTCATCGCCGACGACATGAACCGAAAATTTCCATTTTCCGCCCTCAAGCGGCCTTGTTCCGGTCCTGTAGTCGGCAACAATATCCCTGGACGGAAAAACTCCGTCAGCAAATCTATCCCCCGGAAGATATACTTTTTCTTCATACACCCTGCCGGAAGGCGAAATAATCCTGATTTCCAATGGAATGTCCTGCAATTCGTCTCTGACGCCGCCGTACCGGTCCACCCTGCTGTAAAAACCGACGGTATAAACGGAAGCGGTATCCGACATGTCGACAGGGAATTCATAACGTCCGTCCTCATTCTTTTCTTCTGCAGTAATGAAAATATTGTCCCCACCATCCACCGAACACGCCGACGGAATGCGCAAGAACAATATCAGGAGCACTGCAACAGAACAAATTCTACCCATTGACGTTTTTCTTTTTTCCCGGCTTTCTGTTGTTGTTCCGCCTGCCTCCTTTTCTCCGTTTTTTAGATTCGTCAAAACGCGTTATGCTGTCATCGCCGACGGCAGATACGAACTCAGGGGACGATGGTACCGGTTCTGATTTGAGAGATTCCGGTTTCTCTCCGTTTCTGTTCATCCTCATCACCTGCTTGACCTCAGATGCATCCAACGGGAACAGATTTGCAAATGAATTCTGGTCATATGAAAAATACATGACCTCACGCAGTACATCGACTTTCATCAGATAAGCAAGTCCATCCTGGAATTCCAACGGATTCGAAACCTTTGGAATCCTTGACTGTGCATCCATATATGCAGCAGTCTCGTAATTCAGACAGCATTTCAATTTGCCGCACTGTCCAGCAAGTTTCTGGGGATTCAGGGAAAGGTCCTGGCACCTTGCAGCGGAAGTGGTTATGGAACGGAAACTTGAAATATAATTGGAACAGCAAAGTTCCCTTCCGCATACCCCAAGACCGCCTATAAGCCCGGCCTCCTGCCTGGCACCGATCTGTTTCATTTCTATCCTTATCCTGAACTCTTCGGCAAAGACCTTGATAAGCTGCCGGAAATCGACTCTACCGTCAGCGATATAGTAAAATATGGCCTTGGTACAGTCACCCTGGAATTCCACATCCCCGATTTTCATTTCAAGGTTCAGTTCTGCGGCTATCTGCCGTGAACGTATCATCGTGTTATGCTCTCTGGCAATTGCTTCCTGCCATTTTTCTATATCGAACGGTTTTGCTTTCCTGTATATTTTCTTGAATTCGCATGATGCTGGATCCACTTTCTTGCATATCATCTGGCGAGCAACCACCGGACCTTCCAGTGTAACAATACCCAGATCATGTCCGGTAGCAGCCTCTACAATCACAAGATCGCCTGTCTTAATCGTCTGCCCAGAGGCATTGACATATATCCCTTTTCTTGTATTCTTGAAACGTACCTCGAAAAAATCCTTGTACTGCTCCTGATTTACTCCGGAAAGCCAGTTATAGACTTCCAGCTTGCAGCATCCCTGCCTGTAATTGCATTCAAGTTCCCCGCTGTCGGCCCGTTCCACAGTACAACCTCTGGAACAGTCGAATTGCTTGGTTTCATTATCAGTATTGCTCATTTCGTCAAACATTTAAAAACAAACGATTCACAAGGTCACAGAAAACAATCTTGTCATTGACATTTCTGTCAATCAGAATCCTGGATCTGTCCAGCGCATCCAGAGCATCGGGACAAAATGTTCTGCCAAGTTTTCCGGCAAAGGACCTGAACGGTTCAAGTTCGGAGGCCGGCACGCGCGCCAGACTTTCCATTCCGTTCTGAATCATATATATACTTCTTATACACTTTCCGGCAAAGATACAAAAACCTTTCTGTTTTTCACGGGAATCCAGTGCAGCCATTTCCTCCGCGACCTCCAGTGCGGAAAGAAGATCCCTTGAAATAACGGCATTCATGAGATCGGCAAACATATCCATGAAAACCTCCCTGTCTCCGTCTCCGGAAATAAACTTCAAAGCGGCGCCGACACTTCCTCCGGCTATGGACAAGGCATCCGCAGCCTCATCTTCAGGAACTTTGTATTTCGCGAGAAGTATATCATTCAGTTCACCGGATGTCAGGGGACCCACCCTTACAAGGCGGCACCGTGACCTGATTGTCTGAAGCACATTTTCCGGTGCATGTGTAACAAGGCAGAAGATTGTCTTTCCAGGAGGTTCCTCCAAAACCTTCAGGAGCCTGTTGGCAGCTTCCGCATTCATTTTTTCCGGGAGCCAGATAAATATGGCGCGGAAACCGTCATATACCGGAGCCAAGGACAGGACCTCCAGCACCGATCTGGCCTCATTCACAGGTATAATACCTGACTTATTGTCGATACCTATCGCCTTGTATAGGTCATCTTCAAGGAAATACGGATTTTCCAGAACCAGACTTCTCCAATAGGGAAGATAAACCGCAGATGAAGGTTTTTCAGAAGATGAAATCCTGGTGCCGGAATTTACCGGAAATATGAAGTGCACATCGGGATGGACAAGTTTCTCCATCTGACGGCATGAGCGGCAAACGCCGCAGGAATCTCCGTTTTCAGGGTTTTCGCAGCAAAGGAACTGGATCAGGGCAAGTCCGAGCACGGCAGCTCCGCACCCCTCGTCTTCATGCAGCAGAAGTGCGTTCGGCAAATGGCCGTTGACGCACATTCTGACAAATGTCTCCTTCAGTTCCTCATGTCCTGTTATATCCGCAAACTTCATCAGACAACCCTTTTCCCTACATACTCCGCAAGATCCAGCAGATATTCCTTTTCACGTGTGTCAGGCAAGACGGAAAGCGCACCGACCGCCTTGCCGATAAAACCGCGCAAGCGTGCTTCCGCATACGAAATTCCGTCATTTTCCATTACAAAAGCTATTACATCATCCCTGTATTCCGGATAAGAGGAGATATCCTTCACCTTTTTCCTTATATCCACAGCCTGTTTTTCACCGGCCCTGTACATGGCACCGAGCAACGGCAATGTGATTTTCTGCTCCAGAATATCGACTCCCAACGGTTTCCCGACATCCATCCTCGGCGAATAATCGAAAATATCATCCCTGATCTGAAAGGCAAGACCGATATTTCGGGAATATGACGAAACGGCCTTTTCCATCTCCGGAGATGCATTCACGGAAATAGCGCCGGCAAGGCCTGCCGTTTCAAACAGAGATGCTGTCTTGCAGTAAATTATCTTCAGATAATCATCTTCACCGGTATCTCCGCTCTGAGCCTTCTGTAGCTGAAGCATTTCGCCTTCGGCAAGATCACTCAGCGTCTTTGAGAAAATCCTTATGACTCTGTTTCCTCCTTCATGAGCCAAAATTGCGGACATCGCCTTCACTAGCCAGAAATCACCGATGAGAACAGAAACAGACGGTCCCCACAAAGAATTTACTGTAGGACGGCCGCGTCTCTTGTCGCTGTCATCAGCAACATCGTCATGCAGAAGCGTAGCATTGTGCAGAAGTTCCGATGCTGCGGCATAACTGTAGGAAACCTGCGACAATTCCCCTTCCGAACAGGCACGCGCAACAAGCAGAGAGAGAAGAGGCCGTATTTTTTTCCCCGAATTCGACAATATGGTACCGTTCACTTCCGTTAGCAGTTCTATGTCGCTTTTCAGACTGTTCTTTATACAAGCCTCCACCTCGAGCCAGTCTTTCCCGAGAAAACGCTGGATTTCCTTTATATCCATATCAGAACAGAAAGGCTACGGACAATGTTATGCCGCTGAAATTATTTTCATTGAAAGACGAGCGGATTATTTCATGCAGATTTGCATCGCCATCTATCTTCGCCTTGGTATTATATATCGAACCGAAATTCCAGTTATAACGGCCTATCACCTGAAACTTCCATATTTCAAGTCCGACTCCGAGCCCCAGTCCGTATTCGAATCTGTTGACATAGGAGTTTTTCAGAAAGCCTGACATATCGGCATCGATTCCTACGGTTTCCATCTTCGAATTGAGAGCATATCCTATGAATGGCGTAACATCCACAAACGGCCTGAACAACAACAGATCCGGCCCCCATTGAAGCGAAACAGGAACCTCGAGGAATCCGACACTCAAATCAAGTTTTCCTGCACCTGTTGCATCTCCCTGAAGTTTGGACCCTTTGACATGGTACTGCAGCGCAGGCTGTACGGAAAATCCGAGAGGCAGCCTTAACTGGTAAGTAATGCCGGCATGATATTTTGTCACTGACCCGACATTCAGTTCCGATATCTTGGTGGTCGAAAACGTAGCTCCTCCGAGCAGGCCGAAACGCCCCTGCGCAGACAATTGGAAAGACAACGGCAACAACAAGGCCAGAATAAGAATTATACGTTTCATATAAAAATCATTTAAAAACTCTATAACAATTCATTAAGACGAGAAGATATTTCGTTTTTCGAAACAGCCCCGCCGACAAGACGCCCCACGAGTTCGCCGTTCTTGAAGAAAAGCAGGGTAGGTATATTCCTGATTCCGTATTTGACAGGAATATCACGGCATTCGTCAACATTGCATTTCCCCACTACGGCCCTGCCTTCGAATTCGTCGGCAACGGCTGCAATGGTAGGGGCTATTGCACGGCATGGGCCGCACCATGTCGCCCAGAAGTCAACAAGAACAGGCTTGTCCGTAGCCAGTATTTCAGAAAAATTTGAATCATTTACATTAATTTCCATAACCGATTTTTTTAGTTAAAACAACAGTCCGAGCGATATCGTATATCCGCTGAAATTGGACCTGGAAAAAATTTCCGTAAGAACCTTGTCTGCAAATTCACCTTTTGCCAGATGGCCGAAATTCCAATTGTACTGGGCTGCAACCTGCAGCTTCCACAACTGGATTCCGAAACCGGCTCCGGCTCCGTATTCGAATCTGTTTATCCCTTTCCAGGAATACTGTTCCCCGGACTGATCCTTCAAATCCTTGGATATCGCATAACCGAGGAAAGGGGAAGCCTGAAGGAAGACACGAATGTCCCTGTCATGGAAATAAGGACCCCACTGCAGATTCACTGGAATCTCAAGATACCCCAGACCGAAAGCCCCGTTCCTTATATTTTCAATACGGCTGCCCTTTATATGGAACATAAGCTCCGGCTGTACTGAAAGCCATAAAGGAAGTTCCAGCTGATATGCTATGCCTGCCTGATATCCAAGATTATCCTTAACGGATTCCCTGTTCAGGCTGGATATATTCAGACCCGCCTTGACACCGAAATGATGCTGGGCTCCGGCTGTCACCGCAGACAGTAAAAATCCTGCCGCGGCAAAAAACAGTATAAAAAACTTTTTCATTTACATCCTACATTTATATGAAAATTCCGGTTACAAATATAAATATTTACAACCGGAATTCAAAGATGCATGACTAAAGCGGAATCAGACAGACTTTTCCACTGCCCAGACGAAGGCTCTGAGTCCCAGAGCCGGAGTCTCTTCATCCTTGGCCTTTACCAGTTTCAGGATTCCGTCCACCTTGTCGTCGTCAACAAAAGCCAGAAGGGCATTGTTCATCGTCGGCCATGCATGTGTTCCCATATGAGGTTCACCATCGGTTGAACCGCGGCCCTCGATATTTTCCCACATAGTATAGCCGCGACACGACAATTCCTCCAATACATCTACAATTTCCATGTTGTAGGCCTGGTTATATGCTATAAATATACCCTTCATACAGTTATGCTTTTACCGATTCAACATTTTTCTGATTCTTCTTCTCCAGTCTCTTCATCTTGTTCTTTTCCTGCATTGTAGCAAAAGAGCAGTATACGGTAGGAATGATGACAAGAGTCACAAGAGTCGAAACGGACAATCCCCATGCGACAGTCATACCGAGAGAACGCCACATTTCGGATCCTTCGCCCTTGTCTATGGCCATCGGGACCATACCGAGCACAGTAGTAAGCGTCGTCATAAGTATAGGGCGGAGACGCGACTTGGCTGCCATCACCACTGAATCAGCTATACCTACTCCGCGTTCGCGGCAAAGAATCGTATAGTCGATCAGCACAATACCGTTCTTTACTACAATACCCATCAGGATAAGCACTCCTATCAAAGCCATGACGCCGAGGGGTGTTCCGGTGATGGTCAGTCCCAGAATGACGCCTACCAAAGCGAAAGGAATGGAGAACATTATGACGAACGGGCTCATGAAGGATTCGAACTGCGAAGCCATCACGATATATACAAGGATGACAATCAATACAAGAAGGATAAACAGCTGTCCGAATGTTTCCTGCTGGTCCTCATAGGAACCGGCTATCTTCACGCTCAGTTCGGAAGGTATGTCCGCCTCGTCTATTATTTTCTGAGTCGTTTCCACGACATCACTCAACGCATATCCGTCAGCCACGACTCCGGAGACCGTAATCATCCTTTCACGGTTTTTCCTTTCTATTGTCGGAGGCACCTGACTCTCTACAATTTTTCCGAGATCCTTGATACGTATGCCATTGCCTGCAGGATTATATATCATGATGTTTTCTATATCCTCAAGACCAGTCCGGAATTCAGGAGCATATCTTACACGTATGTTGTATTCATCACCATCCTCCCTGTAAAACGACTGGGTCGAACCGTTCATGCAGGCACTCAGATATGATGCCGCAGTAGTACTGTTCAAACCGTTTACAGCCAGTTTTTCCCTGTCGAAGTCCACCTGGTATTCAGGAGTGTATTCATCACGGCTCAAGATGACCTGCGCACATCCTCCTGCTGCAAGCATCTTTTCCTGGATGATTTTTGCCATTCTGTCCGTCGTTTCAAAGTCGTAACCGTATATTTCGACATCGACGGTGGACGCTCCTCCCTGTCCGCCTCCTCCTTCCGTAATCTGAGCCTTTCTCAACTCAGGATATTCCGCACAGATTGAACGGCAAACGTCAGCTATTTCGGAAGCCGACCGTTCACGTTTTTCCATACTTCCCAAGTCAATATTGTAGGAAATGATATGAGTTCCGTTATCCTGCATTGATGCAAATGCATTTTCGGAATCTGCCTGTCCGAATGAATAGGAACATACTTTCACCTCGGGAACAGCCTCAATTATCCTGTCGTAAATTTCCTTGGCGAATTCCCTCGTGATATCCTGCCGGGTTCCTACCGGAAGATTCAACTTGATAGTCAGACGACCGGAATCGGACTTTGGAAAATACTCTGTCTTCATCATAGGCGCCAGGAAGAAGATTGACGCGCAGAAAACAGCTATTGCCAGACAGGTAACTACTGTCCTGTGATTTACAGACCAGCGTATCATATGTCCGTAACCGCGTGTTATCCAACCGAGGAATTTATTGAAATTGTTGAATATCAAATCATGTATTTTTCCTGTCTTCGGCTTGAACCTGAGAAATCTTGAACAAAGCATCGGTATCAGGGTCAATGCCCCTACCGTGGAAACAATCATGATTATGCTGACAATCCATCCCAACTGGCGGAACATGATACCGGCCATACCCTGTATCATGGTCAAAGGAAGGAATACGGCAAGCATCGTAAGCGTGGATGCGATTACGGAAATACCTACCTCCTGGGTAGCATGTACGGCAGCTTCCTTCGGTTTGGCTCCCCTTTCAAGATGCGTGGATATATTCTCGAGGACCACGATGGCATCGTCCACCACCATACCGATTGCTATTGAAAGAGCTGACATCGATATGATATTCAATGTATTGCCAGTGGCAAACAGATACATCAGCGAAGCCAGAAGAGAAATAGGGATACTGAGTATGATGATGATTGTGGATCTCCACCTTCCAAGGAAGATATAGACGACAAGCATCACAACGAAGAAGGTGATGAAGATAGTTTCCTTCAACGAATTGATACTGTTGATGATATTCGACGAAGCATCAATCACCGTGGTAATCTTGATATCGGATGGCAGATCCTTCTCTATCTTCTTGAGTTCTTTCTTTACACCCTTGATCACATTGACAGTGTTGGCATCCGACTGTTTCTGGATGATTATCTGGGCACCCTGGACACCATTCGTATAGGCTTCCTGGGAGCGCTCCTCAACACCGTCTATGACGACAGCGACATCCTTGAGATAAACAGCCTTCCCTTCGGAATACCCGACAACAATATCAAGCATCTCGTCCGCGTTAACGAATTCCTTTTCGACACGGAGGGAATATGTATCCGATCCGATATCGATAGAACCGCTCGGGAGATTCTTGTTTTCCGATGCAAGAATACTTGAGATAGTACTAATCGACAGGTTGTAAGCCTCCAGTTTGTTCGGGTCGCAGTATACCTGTATTTCCCTCTGCGGAGCACCGGATACGGAAACCGTTCCAACACCGGAAACCCTCGCAAGCGGCGTCGTCACCTTGTCATCCAGAATCTTTTCCAATGCCGAGAGGCTCTGGTCTGCAGTTGCGGACAGGATCATGACAGGCATGTCATCCGCACTGAACTTGAATATCACCGGAACGGATGCTCCGTCCGGGAGACTCGAATTGACAAGGTCCAACTTGTCCCTCACATCATTCGTCGCGACATCTATGTCCACACCCTCAATGAACTCAAGGATGATTATGGAAATGTTTTCCTTGGATCTTGAAGTGATATTCTTCAAATCACTGACTCCGTTCAGGGAGTTCTCCAGCAATTTCGACAGGTTCGTCTCTATATCCTCCGCACTCGCGCCCTGATATGATGACATAACCATGATCACGTTTGCATCGAATTTAGGATACTGGTCGATGGATATGTTCATCAGCGAGAATATTCCGAAAATAGCCAGTGCCACAAAAACGAGGACAGTGGTAACCGGATTATCTACCGCTTTTCTATATATACTCATATTCGACTTTCTATTAATTTATTTGGTGACATTAACCTTTATACCGTCCTTCAATCTTGCCTGACCTTCCGTAACGATGGTTGCTCCTGGCTGGACGCCTTCAAGTATCTCATATTCATACTCCATACGCCTTCCAAGCTTGACCTTGCTGTAAGTTACGGTATTGTCGTCATTGACAACATATATGAATCTGTCTCCGGACCCCGTCTGTTTTACGACAGCATTGTCAGGGACAACCACATTATGATTGACGCCAAACTGCACAGTCACTCTGGCGAACATACCGGGACGAAGCACCTTGTCCTTGTTCGGAACGATAATTTCGACAGTACATGTTCTGGTAGCCTCATCAATAGTAGGATAAAGCATATTCACTGTTCCCTTGAATATTTTCCCTGGAATGGCATCAACTTCGATATCAACTACATCTCCTTTCTTTACTTTTGTATAATCAACTTCCGATATACCGACAAGCAATTTCACTGGGGTAATCTGCTCGACTGTATATATCGGTTGTCCCATAGTGAACATATCCCCTTCATCATAATTCCTGGCAGTTATAACACCGTCTACCGGAGTTCTTAGGACAGTATTCTCAAGAAGATTATCATAAGTAGTCTTGCTTACCTCATATGAAAGCTGCATGGCATCAAGATCCGACTGTGACAATCCTCCGGCATCATAAAGGCCTTTAAGACGTTCATATTCTATCTCATTGTTCTTCATCTGGAGTTCCGCCTGCTTCAGCTGCACGACATCCATTTCAGCAACAATCTGTCCTTTCTTTACGAAATCTCCGATTTCCACATTTATCTTTTCGATTCTGGAAGCTGTCTGCGGAGCAATATTGTTCTTTACATAGGGTTGCACTGTCGATGTGTAAGAGGATATCTGGGGAATGTCCCTGGCCTCGACACGCACTGTTGTCACGGAAGGCAATTCTTCCTGAACATTAGCATTCTGTGAAGCTTTCTTGTTGGAACCGCAGCCGCACACCACTGCAGCTGCAACGAAAGCTGAAATAAGTCTGATGATAGATTTCATTCCAATATACTGTTTTCTTGATTATTCAACGATAAAATCATGTCCCAGAGTCTGTTCGAGCTGGGCTTTAGCGACCACGAAATTATATATGGCCTGCGACTCTCCGAGTTTGGCCTGGGTAAGGGCAAGCTGTGCGTCATTAAGTTCTATCAGAGTACTTCTGCCCACCTGATAGGATTTTTCCGCAATATCATAACCTTTCTGCGCAGAGGCGACAGCCTCCTGGGCTGCATAGTAGCTTTTCATGTTCGTTTCCATGGTATTCAGATTCTGTCTGATGGAAATCTTGAGCTGACGTTCGGAATCCAAAGTCTGCAACCTCAACTGCTCATACTGATTCTTTGTCTGCCGTACGTCATTGTAACGTTTTCCACCGGAAAAGATAGGAATGGAAAGACTGACACCGACATATGAGTAAGGTGTCCATCTGTATTCGCTGAAATTGAAGTCATTGGTCATTGCATTCATGCTGAAATTGAACGTCGCTGCAAGCGTCGGCACATATGCATATTTCTGCATTTTGATAGTTTCGGCAAGCTGCTCGGCCTGAATTGCAAGCTGCTTCATCGTGGTATTGTTTTCCAGTGAAATGGAATCATGCTGATGAATGTCATAGAACATATGCTCTGAGAAGTCCGCCAGTTTTCCCGCCACATCAAGATTCTCGTCCAGATCAACACCGAGCACAGCCTTCAGCTGCCAAAGCGACAGGATTACCGAACTTTCAGCATTGTATACGTCAGGAACAGCATTGGCAACAGTCGTTTTAGCCCTTGTCAAATCAAGTTCCGTAGCTTTTCTTGCATTATATTTCTTTTCCGTTTCTTCATAATTCCTGACAGCATTTTCATATACTTCCTTGTATACTTCAAATGCCTCCTTAGCCAAAAGAGTGGAATAATAAGCCTGTTTAACCTGGGTGACCATGTCAAGTCTGGAAGAACGGGCTTTTTCTACTGCCAGTTCGACATCCATTCCAGAAATTTTTATGCTTTTCCACAATTGAAGATTTACCAGAGGCATTGCTGCGGTTACACCGGCACTCCAAGTATTCCAGCGTCCTACTTCAAGTCCGTTGGCTGTTGAAGGAAGAGAAGATCCGCCGGTGGCTGTCCCATCTCCCGAAGTCCCTTCCCCGGATGTATCTCCTTCGGAAGATCCCCCCATGGATCCCATATCAAAATCCATATACATCACCTGTTTCTTGATTGTTCTCTGATAAGCCCCCGAAACATCTACCTGGGGGAACAAGGATGCATAGGTCCCTTTCTTCGCAAAACCGGTACGTTCAATTTCCTTATCTGCAATCTTGACCGATACATTCTCACTCAAAGCTATTTCCAAAGCCTGCTGCAGAGTAATGGTTACAGGAGTTTCTGACGAATCCGCCATTTCCAAAATCATCTGAGCCCTGGTCCGGCTCTGTTCATTCTCCTGTTCTCCGTCCTTTCTGTACTGTGCAAAAGCTAAGTCAGGCAAAATCAAAACGGAGAAAACAAACACAACTACTGAAACTGTTTTTTTCATCGTCAAATCTATTCCTTAAATGATTACAAAAGACCGCGAAATAAACAAAATTTATGCTAAAAAAAAAGTCAGATTGGTCATTTCTGCTTTAGTTTTGGTGTTTTTTACTACAATATTGGTCATATTTGCTACTCATCAATATTCTTGATATATTTATCGGATAAAAGATACAATATGGAAGACTCATATTTCAAAAACAACATAGTAAGATTCGGGTATCTTGGCGGTTATATGTTTGCCTGCGAAATAGCAGGCGAAGGACAAATCAGTCACAAGATACCGCAAAAGCCGTTGTACCATATAATAATGGTGATTTTGTCTGGAAATATCGAAATAGTTATCAATGGCGAAAGGAAACATTACGGAAGCAATCTGTTCCTGAACATTCCTCTATGGTACGAGATTTCGGAATTCAGGTTCAGCAAGGATTTCCACGCATTCACAGCAGGAGCAGACAAATCAGTAATGCTTGACATATTCCGCAACAGGAATCCGTTTCCACCGTCATTCAGAATGCAGATACATGTTGGAGAATATTCGCTTACCATATCAAAAGACAGCTGCTATGCACTTGTCTGCGACATTGTAAGGCTCATTGATTCCCTCAACGGAACCGGCCACCATTTCTATATGGAAATCAATTATGCATACTATTATATTCTGATAACTGACATAGCCAACCTTTTGTGGCATGAATTCGGAGAAGGGAATCCCCCGCATAATCCGGACCTTTCCAGAAAAGAATCCATACTCAAGGATTTCATGGAACTGCTGAACAAAAATGTAGCCAGCGAATCAAGAGTAAAATTCTATGCAGATTCGCTATGCATATCCAAACAGCACCTGTCTTCGATAGTAAATGAAAAAATACAGATGCCTATAGGAAAGTTCATTGCACTGATGAGGATAGAAAAAGCCACGGTTCTGCTCAGGGACCCGCAACTCAGCATACAGCAGATTGCATCGAAACTATCCTTCCCGGACCAGTCCTCATTCGGGAAATTCTTCAAAAAACACATAGGGGTCTCACCTCTCCAGTACAGACGGAATCTGCAAAAAAACCTCCTCACTCAAAGATTGGAAGCATCGGAGTACTCCGAATAAATACCTGCCCGAAGGAAAGATTAATATTTTCTAAACAATTTTTCCGTAATTTTGAGAGGTCAAACAATATGTCCATCATGAAAAAATCAAGTAGAGCCATTCTGATAGTGGCGGCACTGATGCTTACCGGCATATCATCCATCCGTGCCCAGTCTCCGGTACTGCTCCATTCCCACAACGACTATGAAAGAAGCGTACCTTTCTATCTCGCATATTCACAGAGAATGAATTCCGTAGAAGCCGACATACATCTATGCGACGGCAGAATTCTCGTAGGTCATGATCCGGAAGATCTCAGGGACGAGCTGACCATTGAAGATATGTATCTGAAACCTATGGTGAAATTGTTCGGACTGAACCAGGGAAAACTTTGGAAAGATTCGGATAATGTTATGCAGCTGCTGATAGACCTCAAAACAGACGGCGGCCCCACTCTGGATACTTTGACAAAAATCCTCCGACAATGGCCGGAAGTGTTCGATCCCTGCACTAACAGGCATGCAGTCAGAATAGTCATTACAGGAAATGTTCCGTCACCGGAAAAATTCGGTTCTTACCCGCGGTTCATATCATTCGACGGAAATCTGAAGATAAAATATACGGAAGCACAGTTGGAAAGAGTAGCACTTTTCAGCGCAAATTTCAGGGACTATGCAAATTGGAACGGGAAAGGGACTCTCACAAGCGATGACAGGGAAAGAATAGCGGAAGCCGTGGAAACGGCTCACAGCCGGAACAAGCCGATAAGGTTCTGGAACGCTCCGGAAGGAGTTACCGTATATTATACGTTTCCAAAGCTTGGTATAGACTATATCAATACCGATTATCCTGAAAAATGCGCGGAATTCTTTTCGGACTGGAACAATAAGAACTATTTAATAGGCCAATCCGCAATCGGAAATCCAGGACGGGTGGAAACTTACATGCCGGCATTCAAACCGTATGGAAGGAACAAAAAGCCCAGAAACATAATATTGCTCATAGGGGATGGAATGGGATTGAACCAGATTACTGCCGGAGCATATTGCAATCAAGGTCTTACCATCCTCAATTTGAAAAACATCGGATTCCAGACCAACCATCCGAAAGGAGATTTCACGACAGACTCGGCAGGAGCAGGAAGCGCCCTTGCCACCGGGCGGAAACACAGAAACAGACAGATATCATGCAATGATGCAGGGAAACCTGTGAAAACGCTGGCGGAAGAACTCCACGACAACGGATATGCCACGGGGATTGTGACCCTCGGCAATGTTGCCGATGCAACTCCGGCAGCATTCTACGGACACAGCGCGGACAGGGACAGTACGGAAATGATAACCCGGTGCCTGACAGACGGAAAAATCGACCTTCTTTGCGGTAGCGGAATCAGGAATTTCACGGAAAGAAAAGACGGGATCGACATGGAAACGGAACTATCACGCGATTATGATTTCATCAGAAACCTGGACGAAATGACGGCATCATCAAGAAAGGTGATATGCATTGATGAAAGGATGGAGGATGCTGCAAATGAATCCAACATGAACCTGCTTCAAAAAGCTACAGAATCAGCAATCGAATGTCTGGGAAGGGCCGGTAAAAAAGGATTTTTCCTGATGGTCGAAGGAGCGAAAATAGATTATGCCGGACACTCCCGCTGCCTTCCGGGGATTGTTATGGAAACTCTCAGTTTCGACCTGGCTGTTGCCGAGGCACTCAAATTTGCCGACAAGGACGGAAAAACCCTTGTAATTGTCACGGCCGATCACGAAACAGGAGGTCTTGTACTTCTTGACGGAGAAGAAGAAAACGGAAGAATAACCGGAACGTTCACCACTAAAGACCATACTCCTTCGTTGGTCCCGGTATTCAGCTACGGACCAGAGTCGGAATTGTTCAAAGGGACATATCCGAACACGGAGATTCCTGAAAAAATCCGTCGAGCCATTCATATTCCCCTCCCCAAATCCCGAGGAATCTGATAAAATCCTCATTGGACAACACGAGACTCGCAGTATTGTCACAAGGATGAAAGCTGAGATACTCTGCATCCCTCAAATCTGAATCCAGAAAAAGCTTTACTCTGTGCCCGTCGGGAAACAGTTCTTTAGGATCGGCGTCGGAAAGATCGATATCATTGATTAGTCCGAGCGGTGAAACCGACCCCGGCAAGAGCCCAAGACATCTCTCCATACGCTCTGATGATGCAAATGACAGCTTGCCCTGATGAAGAATCCGTTCAAGGGCATGAATATCAAAATCCTTATGACATTCGAATACGACCAGATAATGCCTGTTCCCTTTATGGTTTCTGAAAAAAAGATTCTTGCAATGCACGGAATCTATATTCTTCCAATATTCAAGAGCAAGCTCTATCGTTGGCAAAGGCGGATGGGTATGCATTTCATAAGAGATACCGTATCCGTCAAGGAAGTCCAATACTTTCCTTATTCTGTCAGACATTTCCATGACTACAGACTTCTGGCAAAATGTGTAGGCTGCTGCCTGTTTTTTTCCGGATGCACTATAAGTGCAGGTTTACCTTTAATTATGCTGTATGCCAGTATCCCGATACCGAGAAGAATGAAAGGAATGCTGAGAAGCTGGCCCATATTCAGAACCATGTTTTCCTCAAATCCTACCTGAGGCTCCTTGATGAATTCTATGAGGAATCTCATTCCGAACAGTACAATGAAGAAAATTCCTATGAAAGTACCTCTTTTAAGTTTGTCAAGTTTGTACCGGTACATCCAAAGAAGAACGAATCCCAAGATAGTATAACTCAATGCCTCATACAGCTGTGTCGGATGTTTCGGCATTGTCTCACCACGGAGGTCGAAAATGAATCCCCATGGAAGGCTTGTGACATCTCCGTAGATTTCGGAATTGCAAAGATTTCCAAGACGGATGAAGGCACCAGCAAAACATACCGTAATGCACAGCCTGTCCAGAATCCAAAGGAAATCGAAATCATATTTCTTACCGTAATGTCTGGCAAACCACCACATGGCTATGAAAAGTGCTATGGTTCCTCCATGGCTGGCCAATCCTCCTTTCCATGGCATGAAGACCTCCAGAAACCCCTGCCAGCTGCCGAAATAATAATCAGGCTGATAAAAAATGCAGTGTCCCAGCCGTGCTCCCACTATCGTACCGATCAAAAGAGTATACAACAACGGGTCGAGAAGCGAATAAGGAACTCCTTCTCTCTTGAAAAACCATTTGAAGATATACCATCCGAGAACGAATCCCAGAACGAACAGAATGGAATACCACCTGAGAGAGAATCCTCCGATATGGAATATCTCAGGATTCATATGCCAGTGTACCGCCAGAAGATCAACCATGATTCAAATATTTTTATATGTCAAAAATAAAGAGGGTGCAGACAGAAGTCTGGACACCCTCGCAATATTTACAGTTTATTTTATTTGCGTATTGCCGCGATACCCGGGAGTTCTATACCCTCAAGATATTCAAGCATGGCACCGCCGCCTGTAGACACATAGCTCACCTTCTTTGCAAATCCCATCTGGGTAACTGCAGCAACGGAATCTCCGCCGCCGACAAGCGTGAAGGCACCGGCTTCGGTTGCCTTTGCAAGCATTTCAGCGACTCTGTTGGTTCCTTTGGCGAAAGCTGGAATTTCAAATACGCCTACCGGTCCGTTCCAAAGTATGGTCTTTGACTTCATGATAACATCCTCCCATACAGCCAATGTACTTGGAGCGGCATCGACTCCTTCCCATTCGTCAGGAATCTCCGAATTTGCACAAATCTTGGTATTTGCATCATTTGAGAAAGCGTCTGCAATGACAACTTCCTTTGAAAGGTAAAGTTTGACGCCTTTCTCTTCAGCCTTTTTCATGATATTGAGAGCGAGATCAAGCTGATCATCCTCACAGAGAGACTTTCCGATCTTTCCTCCCTGAGCCTTGACGAAAGTATATACCATTCCGCCACCGATTATCATATTGTCCACAACATCGAAAAGATGCTCGATGATACCAATCTTCGAAGAGACCTTCGCACCGCCGATGATTGCGGTAACAGGATGCTCCGGAGTCTTAAGGACTCTGTCAATAGCCTTGATTTCTCCTTCCATGACATATCCGAACATCTTGTCGTTAGGGAAATACTCGGCGATGAGTGCTGTAGACGCATGTGCCCTGTGTGCGGTACCGAATGCATCGTTTATATAGCAGTCGGCGTATGAAGCAAGTTTAGCGACGAACTTCTTCTGGCTTTCCTTGACAGCAGCCTTGGCAGCCTTCTTTTCTTCGTCAGTAGCATCTTCTGCAAGTCCTCTCGGTTTTCCTTCCTCTTCAGCATAGAAACGGAGGTTTTCCAGAACCAGAACTTCACCTGGCTTCAAAGAAGCGACCTGCGCATCCGCCGCCTGGCAGTCATCAGCGAACTTGACTGGAACACCAAGAAGTTCCTGCACCCTTCCTATGATGTGTTTCAATGAAAACTTCTCGGCAACTCCCTTCGGTCTTCCGAGGTGGGACATTATTATCAGAGATCCGCCTTTCTCCAGTACTTTCTTCAAAGTAGGAATAGCGGCACGTATACGGGTATCATCCGTAATTTCCATCTTTTCGTTCAAAGGAACATTGAAGTCGACTCTGACAATGGCTTTCTTGCCGGAAAAATCATAAGTGTCAATACTTTGTTGCATAACCTTATAGTATTAAATTGTTTAATCCATTCACAATAACATGCAAAATTAGTAATTTTCGTCAAATTACAATAAAAAATATATATTTGCAGGGTCATTGATGAATATGAATATTTCCGTTATGAATATCGAAACCCCGGGAAGTTTCTGGACAGATTACGAACTTGTGGACTCCGGAAACAATGAGAAACTTGAGAGATTCGGGAATTACTATCTCGCACGTCCAGAACCCAAAGCCATCTGGAACAAAAGCATGAGTGAAAGCCAGTGGGAAAAACTTATCCACACACGTTTCAGGACCGGAGCCGGTTTCGGCAAGGCGGGCAAGGAGGACAGCGGCACATGGGAAATGAAGAAAAAGATGTCCGAACAATGGTACATCAAATACAGAAGCCCCCAGAAAGGACTCGACTTTGACCTGCGGCTTGGGCTAACCTCATTCAAGCATGTAGGGGTATTTCCTGAACAGGCATCCAACTGGGAATTCATATACGGACAGACGGCCGGTCTCGTAAAATCGGCGGAAGAGCATAATTTGCCCAAACCGCGGGTTCTCAATCTTTTCGCATACACAGGGGCTGCATCTCTTGCAGCCAAGGCTGCTGGTGCGGATGTCACACACCTTGATTCCGTCAGACAGGTCGTCACATGGGCGAGAGGAAACATGGAGAAAAGCGGACTTGACGGAATAAGATGGATAGTCGAGGACGCCATGAAATACGCAAAGCGGGAAGCAAGGAGAGGCAACCGCTATCAGGGAATAATTCTGGATCCTCCGGCTTACGGCCATGGCCCGGACGGAGAAAAATGGAAACTTGACGAATGCCTTTTCGACATGCTTCGAAATGTTTCGGAAATACTTGCTCCCGAAAACAGCTTCATGGTCCTCAATCTGTATTCAAACGGATATTCAGCCGTTCTCGGAGAAACGATTGTCAAGGAGGCTTTCGGCCTTAAGCAGGACGGTTATAAAAATCTAGAATACGGGGAACTCGTGCTGAGGGACAGTTTCGGCAAGAATCTGCCGCTAAGTGTATTCGTAAGACTTGCAAGATAACCGTACCGGAGGAAACCAACAAAAACATATATGGGAAAGGAAACTGAAAGAAAATTCCTGGTTGAAGGAGATTTCAGGAAACATGCAATATGCAGTCACCATCTGGTACAGGGCTACATATCCTCGGTCCCGGAACGCACTGTCAGAATAAGGATAAGTGACGACAAGGCGTATATAACCATAAAGGGGCGCGGCTCCGGAAACGGACTTAGCCGATTCGAATGGGAGAAGGAAATTGACAGGAACGAAGCTGAAGAACTGCTGGAACTTTGCGAACCCGGCATTATAGACAAAGTCCGTTTTCTGGTACCGGACGCCGGAAAGACATTCGAAGTGGATGAATTCCATGGAGCAAACGAAGGGCTCATCATGGCGGAACTCGAACTTGATGATGAAAACGAAGAGTTCGAAAAACCGTACTGGCTGGGAAAGGAAGTTACCGGCGACCCAAGATATTACAACTCCATGCTGTCGAAACATCCGTACAGCGAATGGAAATGAGAAACCGGTGCCCTGACTGCGAAATAAAAAAGGACAGCCTCAGAAGCTGTCCTTTTGTCGGGGTACTGTGACTCGAACACAGGACCCTCTGGTCCCAAACCAGATGCGCTAGCCAACTGCGCCACACCCCGAATTTGTTGTTTTCTCGATTTGAGACTGCAAATATACAACTAAAATTTTAATTGGCAAATTTTTTCTAACTTCGTTAAGATTTTATCCTATAACAAACATAATAACTGCAACCTTATTCTTTTAACCGGTCTGTCGGCACTGCATAAAGTTCATCCCTGTTGGCATGACTGAAATAAAGCATACTCCCATCAATATGAATATCTGAGAAAGGCTTGTCCAGTTTGAATCTTTTCATCGGTTTTCCATCCCAATCGAATACATACAATTGGTCCGGAAAAGCATTATCATCAAAATATACCAAGTCTTTGCCATAATACAATGCATATATACAATCGTCATCTGCCTGCAATGACGCAAAATGCCATATCTTATGCTTCGTTGAAAATTCTTTCCTGCCTTTAAGGCTGAATCCCTTAGCTTCCCCTGTCTCTATATCCAAAATATTTATTTGCGGCATAAAGTTCATTCCAAATGCGATCTTTTTTCCGTCAGGCCTGATGCAGTCGCGCTGACTGAGAAATGTTTTAGCAGGATAATCAGGATCTTCGGTTTTAAATTCCACCTTGTTAAACAGATGATAAGATCGTAACAAACACCCTGTTCCCAGATCATACACTTCATAATCTGCAACTTTCGTCAAGTCTAAGGAATCAAACTCCTGTCCTGAATTATAAACAATCATCCGATTTGTCCTGCAACCTGTAAAACGACATTAATGGAAGCCAGTCACCATTTTCGGGATGCAGTGTGATAATTTTGTCGTAAGTATCCAAGCCTGTTTCAAAGGTTTTTGAAATATTCCAGACAAATACCTTCGAGTCATGGTAAGAAAACAAGTTAGTCTTAAGATCTTCATTATAGAATTCCATTATCGGAAGCATGGAAATCGGCTCATTCCCGGAACGCCCGCGTCTGCAATAACGTCCGAGAAGATTACCGGTCTTGAAATCGGATACCGAAAAAAAATACTCCTGAGCTTCGTTTGACATAGCGAATACAAGAGAATCTTTAATTTTACCAAAAATTAAATTTTCTCCCGGTTTTCCTATGAAATCCACTTTAAGATCTATCGCATTATTTACATCATTTATTTTCTCTACAGGAAAGTTGAAAAAGCCATTACTTTCAAGTTGTTTATTGCAGGAAGAAAAGGGCAATATCAGCACTATTGCCAACACTACCCTTAAAAGAATCTTTGAAGTAAACATAACGCTAATTTACACAATATGACACAGGTCCTTTAACTCCATATTTTTCAGCTTCACAGGGATAGAGCATGGAAGAAGATGTTGAACTATTGCCTGTAAATATATAACTAAATTTTTAACCGGCAATTTTTTTCTAACTTTCATTCGTTTTGTCCTTGATTGCAAAGTTTAATGCTATCTTTGAAGCCGGAAAATAAAATGCAGAGCAATGATGATTGAAGCCAGCGGAATAAGAAAATCATTCGGAACGCTTGAAGTTCTGAAAGGAATAGACTTCAGGGCCGACAAGGCGGAAGTCGTTTCCATAATGGGAGCATCGGGAGCCGGGAAATCCACTTTGCTCCAGATTCTGGGAACACTGTCCACACCGGATGAAGGAAAACTGTTCATTGACGGAACTGACGTATTGGGTCTCAAGGAAAAATCATTGTCCATATTCAGGAACAGGAAAATCGGCTTCGTATTCCAGTTTCACCATCTTCTGCCTGAATTCACATCCCTTGAAAATGTCATGATACCGGCACTTATAGGTAGAGATTCCGATAAAAAAGCAAAAGAACGGGCAACGGAACTGCTGAAGGAACTGGGGCTCGGCGGCAGGCTGTCCCACAAGCCCTCACAACTTTCAGGAGGCGAACAGCAGAGAGTTGCAATCGCCAGAGGTCTTATAAACAATCCTGCAGTCCTTTTTGCAGATGAGCCTTCCGGCAACCTTGACAGCAGGACAAAGGATGAACTGCACAAGCTGTTTTTCTCGCTTAGGGAAAAATATGGCCAGACCATCATAATCGTGACCCATGACCCCGGACTGGCAGGGATGTGCGACAGGACCTACCATATGAGGGACGGCAGATTCGAATAAACATGTCAACATTCAGATTCAAACGTTTTTCAGTATATAACGAAAAGTCCGCGATGAAAGTAAACACCGACGGCGTGCTCCTCGGTGCGGCGGTAACACTGGATTCCGGAACACGGAACATTCTCGATATCGGGACAGGGACGGGAACGATAGCACTGATGATTGCACAGAGGATGGAATACCAGAGCAGAGATACCGACAGCGTCAGCGGAATTAAAATCACCGGCATAGACATTGATCCGGATTCCGCTTCGGAGGCAGGTGACAACTTCCGCAACAGCCCCTGGAAATCATACCTCAACTCGGAAAATACAAGTCTCAGAGATTATGCGGTAAAACTGGATGCAAGCCGAAAATTCGACCTCATCATCTCCAACCCGCCTTATTTCGAAAACTCGCTGAAAGCTCCCGACAAGAGGAGAAGCGATGCCAGACATACCGATTCGCTTTCATACAGGGAAATAATCGACTTTTCCGCTGCATATCTGTCGGACAACGGAATTCTTGCCATGATTCTCCCGTCATCGTCGGAAAGGGACCTGACCAGATATGCGCTGTCCTCAGGCCTGCATCTTTTCAGGATATTGAGAATCCGGACGACACCGAGAAAGGAAGCAAGCAGGATAATTGCGGAATTCTCCGTTTCCGGGAAAAGACATCAAGAAGAGGAATTCCTGTCCATACATTCATCTGACGGGAACTATTCTCCCGAATATGAGATATTGACGAAAGAGTTCCTGACAATATTCTGATTCTCGGCAGACTATTTGCCATTATCTTTCTTATACAGTTTGTTTATCTGCATACGACGGAATTTTTCTTCCGCCCTGTAAAGTTTGGCAACCTTGACTACTGGCAGTACCCCTTTATATTCCTTTGCTATTGAAGCATCAACCTTTGCCATATTGTCAAGAGCCTCAAGGTAGTCATCAAGCAAACCGGATATTTCTTCCTCAGGTTTTCCGTCATCAAGAGCCTGGGAAAGTTTTCTGTAAGACAGCATCACCTGATGGTGGGCCTTGTCCTTGCTTTCCCAGAGACGGTTGTACAAAGGCCAGAAAGCCTGTGCCTCTTCAGGAGTAAGATTCAGTTCACTTGTAAAAAAAGCTACCTTTTCTGCAAATATCTTCTCTTTCCAAGACTGATTACTGTGATGTGCGGAAGATATCATCCCGATGAGGATGCATGCCACGACCAGCATGAAATGCATATTCAATACTTTATTTTTCATACAATCAAAAACTTTTACCATTTTACGAGATACATTCCGGAGCCGGTTCCTCATGTCATTTGTATTCCACCGCCTCCAGAGGAACATATGAATAAATCAGATAATCGACAATATCGTCATTTGTCACATCAAACCTGGCGTATTCATATTCGTCAACGAAAGGAGCCGTCACAGGTATGATATCAGAAAATGCCAGACTGCCCTTTTCAAGAAAAACATCCTGAACAGGCTTGTTGCGCAATACGGCATAACCCACAAAGAACATCAAGGCGAACGATGCCGCAAGAGCGAAATAGGGCACCGGTCCGCGACCGCATGAGACTTTCCGCGCCCCGTTTCTTCTCTCGGCAGTCATATCGGACAGATGCTTCGGAAGATTTTCGATATACCTTTCCGGAGCACTGAACGGATTATTTTTTAAAATACCGTCCATGTCAATTCTGTTGTCAACATTCTTCATACCACAAGGTTTTATGTATTAGACACGCACTGAGCCCAAAAGTTAAAATTCACTCTGCAATTCTTCCTTGATTTTCATATAAGCATGATGATACGAAGCCTTGAGAGAACCGACGGAAGTGTTCAGAATCTCCGACATCTGTTCATATCTGACTTCATCGAAATACCTCATCATGAATACTATCCTCTGCTTGTTCGGGAGTCCCGCCATCGCCTTCCAGAGTTTTCTTTCCAGTTCCGTTCCGTTGAAATAAGGATCATCATCAATCTTCTGCTCCATCAGATCCCTGTAGGATTCAACCGAAAAAAATGAACGTACACGTTTTTTTCTTAAAAAGTTAAGCGACTCGTTTACTGCAATCCGGTACAGCCAAGTAAAAAGCCGCGCATCCTCCCTGAAAGAAGGAAGCGCGGTCCATACCTTTATAAAAATATCCTGAAGAAGATCATCCGTATCTTCATGGGAATAAAGGAAACGTCTTACTATCCAATACAGACGTTCTGAATATTCCCTGACGATCTCATTGAAAGCCTGCTCTTTTTTGCCGGAGCCATATAGTCTGATTATTTCACTATCGGTCATGGGACAAAGTCAGGCATTTCAAATGTTATCCACTATTTTCTTGCAATGACCTTTTTTGCAGCCTCGGCAATGTGGGACGCATCAAGGCCATATGCCGCCATCAATTCGGAAGGAGTTCCGCTCTGGCCGAAACGGTCCATGCCATTGACAAACTCCATCGGAGCCGGCCTTCCGGAAGCCAAGACTCCTGCTATCATTTCACCCAGACTGCCTGACATATTATGTTCCTCGGCACAGACTGCCGCCCCGGTCTTCGAAACAGAAGCCAGTACTGCATCCGTATCCAGCGGTTTTACCGTAGCGATATCGACAACTTCCGCAGATATACCCTCCTGTTCGAGAATTTCAGCAGCGGAAAGAGCTTCCCAAACCAGGTGTCCGGTTGCAAACAGGGTCACATCCCGGCCTTCATTCATCACTATTGCCTTTCCTATTTCAAACGTTGCATTTTCATCTGTGAAATTGGGAACGGAAGGACGTCCGAAACGCAGATAAACGGGACCGTCATACTCTGCTGCCGCAATTGTGGCAGCCTTTGTCTGATTGTAGTCACACGGATTTATCACAACCATATTCGGCAAAGCCCTCATGAGGGCGATATCCTCCATTGTCTGATGTGTCGCTCCGTCCTCTCCCAATGTGATGCCGGCATGCGATGCAGCAATTTTCACATTCGTCCGGCCATATGCCACTTCCTGCCTTATCTGGTCATATACACGCCCCGTTACGAACTCGGCAAAGGAACCGGCAAAAGGCACCTTGCCGGCGATGGCAAGACCTGCTGCGACACCTATCATGTTGGCTTCGGCAATGCCGCACTGGATGAATCTTTCCGGAAACTCGGATGCAAAATCATTCATTTTCAGGGAACCTTCGAGATCGGCAGTCAGTGCCACCACATCCGGATTTCTTTTTCCGGCTTCCTGCAAACCTGCACCGAAGCCGCTTCTTGTATCTTTCTTTCCTGTATCAATATATTTTTTCATGATATCCATCCATTTATTCAATAATCACCTAAAGTCTCTTCCAACTGTGCCAGTGCCGCATCACACTGTTCTCTTGAAGGAGCCTTGCCGTGCCATTTGTGCGTACCGGCCATGAAGTCCACGCCATGTCCCATATCACTTTTCATAAGTATCATGACAGGCTTTCCTGTAACGGATCCTGCTCTTGAAAAAGCTCCGATAATCGAATCGAAATCATGTCCGCCGGCGACAATCACATCCCATCCGAAGGATTCCCATTTTGCCTTCAGGTCACCGAGTCCCGCAACCTCGTTCACCGGTCCGTCTATCTGCTGCCCGTTCCAGTCAGTCACAGCTACAAGATTGTCCAGTTTATGATGAGCTGCAAACATGGCAGCTTCCCAGATCTGCCCTTCCTCGCTTTCTCCATCACCTACCAGCACATAGACCTTTTCCGTCTCCTTATCCATTTTCTTAGCCAAAGCCATACCGGATGCAACGGACAACCCTTGTCCCAGCGAACCGGATGCCTGATATACTCCGGGCAGATTCCTGGCTACCGACGGATGTCCCTGCAGCCTCGTTCCGAATTTCCTGAATGAAGCAAGTTCTGAAACCGGAAAATAACCCGCACGTGCAAGAACGGAATAATACACAGGTGAAAGATGTCCTGCGGACAGAATGAAAACATCCTGGCCCTTGCCGCTCCGGTTCCAGTCTCCAGGCTTGTGATTCATCACTTCAAAGAATAGAGCCACCATGATATCGGTACTGCTCAATGAACCGCCAGGATGACCGGATTTTGCATCCGTGACCATTCTTACAATGTCTCTTCTTACCTGGCTGGAAATTTTTTTTAGCTCGTCAACGTTTGCCATATATCTGCATTTTGCATTAAATATCTGACGAAAATAGCATATTTTTTCCTCCCGTCAAAATCCGGAATCCGATACGGCCTGCCAAAAATCATAATTTGACAGTAACCATCCGGATACAATCTTCCGACTCCATAAAACAGCAGGCCTTACCGTTCTCCGGCAAAACCACCCGCGACAGCCTGTATCCGCCCGGCACTGAGATTCTGGAATTGACTACCGGCATGTCTTTCAGCGTATCATAACGGAAAATGAATACATCACCGTTGAAACGGTAAGTGAATGAAAGGTACCTGTCATCTTCAACTACATTTTCCACACATCCGGCATGAGAGGCACACCAATCCTCATCCCTGAAAGACATCAGTATACCGTAATCATAATCCTCGGAAGGTTCCGGGGATGGAAAGCTGTATTTTCCGAAACTTATTTCATATGCCGGGGAACAACCGGCATCCCTGCTTATACGGAAAATCCTGTCATGGAAACAATGCCAGAACAATACCGATCCGGTACGGCCTTCGGCGATATTCCCGGCCACGCCGTAAGAACTGGAAAGAGTGACTCCTTCCAGATGGCTGACAAAATTGAAACCATTGTCATAAAGTCCCAATGCCGGAGGATTTCCATTGTACGTACCAAGAAAAACACATCTGCCAATCCATTGTCCGTCAAAAGGAAGAAAAGAGTCAAGTCTTACGGAAGACGGTGCCTGATATGAGGACAGAAAGTTCCCTGACCTGCCGTAAGCCATTATTTTACCCCCGTTGAAATCGTAGAGGAAAAGCGTATCATTCCTGAATGTGAAGAAAGAGCATTCGATATATTCGCCGAGAGCCCTTCCCTTGTTGCCTATTTGCCTCCGGTAAGAACCGTCGGCTCCATATTCATGAAGAAAACCTCCGGAGCGTATGAACACCTCGTCGTCAGTAACGACGGCATTCTGGATATAACCGATTTTCCCGGCTCCTCCCTGCAATTCCACAGAAGCATGACCGGACAAGTCAAGTTCATCGGCAGCCGCAGGATCGACATCCAAGACCATGACAGACGAATCAGTACTGCTGTTGCATGATGATAACAAGGTCAGGAACGGGAATACTGAAAAAGCCAAGAATAAAATACAATAAATCTTTTTCATATATCAATCCTCCATTATTACGGCCATGGACTGCGGCCCGAGAACAACAGTACCGTTGCACTTGACAGCTTTCAGTCTGTCAGGGGTCGCCACTACCATGCTCCCATTCATGTTTTCCAACGAAACGGTAGCTTTGTTGGAATTGGCCGTATCGACATTATAGACGACAACAGCCCTCTTTCCGTCGGATTTTCTGGTAAATACCGAATACTTTATATTATTGCCTTCTACCTTTGCCCCCACAGTATCGGAGAATATCCCGTTCCAAAGAAAGTCTTCATAACGCTTCCGCAAACGGTCCACTTTCTTCCCATATTCAACCACACGCGGGAACTCACTCAGTTTTCCTTTGAAATTACGGACTTCATAACTCATGGAATATCTCAAGGCAGCACACATGTTGACATGATTCAAATCATAGTGATCAATCACTGCACAGGCAATCGGTACATCGGAATCTATATATCTGAGCACCGGAGAATGATTATAATCTGCCCTTGTATATGTAGCATAATATTGGGACTGGATGTCATAGCAACCTTCTCCAGTCATAAGAAAATCCGGGTCCTGCTCTTTGCACATTTCATAAAATTCCTTAACCAGAAGCAATGCACCTCTGTAATTGAAACCGGGAACTTCGTGTCCGTGATTTTTGCTGAAACAAAGCATTGTCCCTGCATGATGCTGATTTTCATCGAAGACCATTCCCGCGGCGCCAAGATCCAGAACTTTCTGAAACTCCTCACAGATCATTTTTCTCAATTCAGAATCCATATTGCAGAATATGCCGTAGCGTCTGGTATTTATACCTTCCAGATTCGTATAAGTATAGTAATTGTATCCCGGATGCACACAAGTATCCCCTGCGACATCCATTGCGATATGATCCAGCCATTTTTCATGGTCTTCCATCGTAAAATCCACCCATGGGAACTTTGTAAAAGGCAATATTTTAACACCTCGTTTTTCAGCTTTGGCAATCTGCTTTTTGAATTCATCCAATGTTCCGAGACGTGGATCCACATCAAAGCATGGCATGCCTCGGTCCTGTCCGCCATAAGCCCATCCAGTCAACTGTATAGCATCAACACCATATTTGACACATTCATCCACATAGTCCTCCAGATCTTCGAATCTGAAATTTATCCTGCTCGCTGACGAATTTATCTGAATCTGCTGCCATGAATTCACGTGATGCAACCATTCTGCCCGGGGAACCTCTTTGAACCATGTATCGCGCCATGCCTTGTAAATATCTACACCGGCATGCCAGTCTCCGGAATACGGAGTGACAATAAACGGCATGAGTTCCCTGTCCGACCGCGGCTGGAGGTACAGCATCCTCGCGGCTTTCAGACTTGTCCTCATCATTTTTCTCTCTGCATTGTCTTTCTTCGAAAACGCCTGTCCTGCGAAACCGGCAAAACCCGCTCCCGGAACAGTCTCATGCTCGCATCGTATATATTCATTGAATTCGGAATCAAGACTTGATACATACAGTCCCTGTTTCGTATTATGGACAAGCGTAAAAGCATGTTCCGGCAAATTGCTCCAGCCGCGTCCCCTGACGGCCGGATACAACTCTTCCGTTCCGAAACTGGTATATGTCATATACTGGAAAAGCATCCTCTGCGTATCTTCCGGCAAGGTTATTTCTCCAAGATAAGGCCATGAGAACTGCTCGATCACGCCATCTGAGGAATTTTCAAGGAAACCTCCGTACACCAATCCTTCAGGCGTCATTTCTATCGTACCTGTAAATATGATGTCCTCAATATTATCTCCTATTTTAATACCGTTCCATACAAGCCTTATCATATTCTCCGATGCATATACATCAGGACTGTCCTGTGAAGATGCATCGACAACATGGAAACTCCCGTCCGGAAATTTCACATTCGCCTCAAAGGAACGTCCGACAGAAGCATCTTCCACTATTTTCCAGCCAGTAATCCTGCTTTCGAGCCCTGTCAGTCTGCCGTCCGTCACATCAATTTCGGCAACCATCCTGTCATTTTCCAGACGATGGATGTTTTCTGCTGCCGCCGATAACACGAAAAACGGCATCATTAACAATATCATGACTTTTTTCATATTCATTCCATATGTTTTCTATGATTGGATCTATAAAATTCCGGATGATTATTTTTCCATAATGACGGCAAGCGATTGCGGGGCAAGAGTTATCCTGCCTCCGAAAAATGCCGGTTCTTCATCTTCCGGTGTCACATAAACAAGCTCGCCGGCACCGTCTACCGATATTGCGGCGAAAGTATTGTCTTCCGTACCGGAATTGGCAACAACAACTGATTTTCTGCCGTTTTCGTCGACAAATACCGACCATTCAAGATTATCGCCATCCACGGACGCACCTTCATGATTTGCAAAATCGGCCTTCCATATTCTGTCCTCATATCTGCAGCACATTGCCTTTATCATATTGCCGTATTCCACAATATGGGTATATTCTGAAAGTCTGTCATCATAAAAATCAAGTGTATAGGAAGGTATGAGACGGTACAGTACGGCTTTGTTGAGCATGCGTCTGGCGTTACGCACATCCACCTTGACAATCATCGGCTCATCCGGGGATAATGTCCTGTGACGGACAAACATTTCATCCGGAACATTCAGTTCATAACCATCATAGATATCATTCTGATAATCTGAAAAGCCCTTTCCCAAAGCCACCTTTCCTTCAGCCTTAAATATGCGTGCCATTCTCATATCGAGAGACATCGCACCGTTTATCGTCGGCTCGCCGAAACGGTGTCCGTGATCAAGGTCAAAACAAAGATGACTGTGACCCGTATTGTTATGGTCCCTGTTCATGTATCCGTCTGCATTCATCAGAGATTCTTTCGTGCCCCACTCGTACTCTGCAAGTTCCTGCACATGCGGAGAGGCCGGACAAAGCCATCCGTAATTGTATGGAAGATTTATGAACTGGTCGGACATGACATATCCTCGCAATGTATCCATATATCCGGGAGCATGACGGTCCGCCAGATTCCAGGCGGTTTCAAGCACGACTTTCAAGCCGAGTCCGTGACATTTTTCAATAGCATCACATAATCCGCCAACTTCGACAATATGGCCTGAAGAATTGCGGAATGCTCCGCTTACGAGGAGGACGTCGACCCCTAACCTGCGGCTTTCTTCTGCATACCTGACAAGGTCATCGCCATTTTCTATCCCTGCGCGCCTCCATATCTGAGGTTTTCCCATCCATGCTGCATTTTCGCTCCTCACATTGCAATACGGCTGTCTGTCAGCTGCATAAATCTTTACTCCTTCCTCCCATGAACCGCAATAAGGTACAAATTCGACAGTATCCAAATCGGAGGACTCCCCTGGCATGGTATATACGCAATTGTTCATCTTGAACTGCAGGCGCACCGGCTCCCCGTCGATTTCATCGGCATACGGATTGACTCCCCTGATTTCGTATCCCGGTATGAGTTCGAACGACGGTATGCTCAGATTCTCCGGATAAGTCCTGTTGTAAATCATGAATCCCCTGTCGCTGCCGTTCACCTGCAGGAACGAGCGCTCCGGAAGAATATGCGTGGAAGTAGGCCATTCGACACCCCAGTACCCATGCTGGTTGGCCTGACGGGGAAACAATTCACGTACATCATTTCTTGTACTCTGATACAACGGCTGAGATCTGTCCGGCACAGACACCTCTCCGAAACAAGGCCACGAAACATATTCGATATGATATTTGCTCCGGTTGTCGACATGTCCGGAAAATTCAAGCCCCCTATCTGTCAGTGACACCCTGCCGACAAATGTAATATCCGCAATATCCTTCATGAATTCTGTTTTCAATCCGGACCAAGTGAATGTGACGGAACTGCCGTCCGATTCTATTTCCGGATCGGCCTGTTCTATACCTTTCACGACATTATACCTTTTGTCTTCATCAGTCATTTCCCTGCCCTCCATCGGCAATAGCAGTTCGAATGACTGGGCGAGACATTCCCTGCCCATGATTACCCAACCGGCAGCCTTGCTTTCAAGATAAAGCATGGCGCCATTACCGCCGTCAAAAACCACCTTGACTTTATCATTTTCAAGAACGATTCCACCGTTATTACGGGATGCAAGAACAGTAACGGGCAGAAGCAAGCACACAAACAGAAAAAGTCTTTTCATCATTTAAATTCAATCTAGAATCCTGACATACAATATCACGGAAAACCATGAAATGTAAAGATATAAAATATTTTTCGGCAAATCTTTTCCCGTTTCTCTTTTTTTTAACTATTTTAGTCCGATGCGTTGACAATAATTATATTTTTTGCTTATGAAAAACAAACATTACAGTCTCGGTGCATTATGCATCTGTTTGACAACAATCGTTTCATGTTCCACTGGGCATCCTGAATCGAGTGTTTCCCATGTCGACCCCTATATAGGTGCAGGGGGTCACGGTCATGTGTTCGTAGGAGCGAACGTTCCCCACGGTGCGATCCAGGCCGGTCCCCAGAACATCCACAAGGGCTGGGACTGGTGTTCCGGCTATCATTACTCCGACAGCGTGATAATCGGATTTTCCCACACCCACCTCAGCGGAACGGGGTGCACCGACCTCGGTGACGTCCTCATCATGCCTTATACCGGCGAGATCCGCACCGCCCGCGGCGAGCAGAACAACATAGAAGGAAGTGCATCTTCCTATTACAGCCATGACAACGAAGCCGTGTCTCCGGGCTATTACTCACTTCTCATGGACAACGGCGTGAAGGATGAGATGACGACGACCGAAAGGGTTGCCATCCACCGCATCAGCTATCCGGGCGACCAACCGTCAAGACTTCTTGTCAATCTTCAGGAGGGTAACGGCGACAGGGCTGTAGAGACATGTCTCAAGCAGATAGACGAATATACCGTGGAAGGCTGCAGGATATCCGAAGGCTGGACGAGGCATCACGTATACTTTACCCTGAAGACAGACACCCCGATATCCGGGATATCCCTTTATGACGGTGACACTCCGTCAGAAGCTTCTGAGACAGGCGGCAGCAATGCGAAGGGTGTCCTTTCATTCGGCAACGCGAAATCCGTCAAGGTGAAGGTAGCCCTGTCTTCGGTAAGCAGTGCCAATGCAGCGGAGAACATGGAATCGGAGATGCCCGGTTGGGACTTCGATGCGGTCCGCTCCGATGCTGAACGCAAATGGGATGATGCCCTGAGTGTCATCAGGGTGGATTCAGGCAGCGAAAAGATAAAGAGCATCTTCTATACGTCCCTTTACCATGCTTTCATCGCACCTTATCTGTACAGCGACGTGAACGGGGAATTCCGCGGCCATGACAACAGGATAATAAAGGGTGACTGGACGAATTATTCCGTATTCTCACTGTGGGATACATACCGCGCCCTCCATCCGCTTTACACCATCATAGGTACCGACGTGCTCCCGGACATGATCAATTCGATGCTTTCGATATATGACCAGCAGTCCAAGCTGCCGATATGGCCTCTCATCGGAGGAGAAACGAACTGCATGCCGGGCTACAGCGCTGTTCCGGTGATATCGGATGCGATACTGAAAGGGATAGGAGGCTTCGATGTTGATAGGGCATATGAATATATGAAAGCTTCTACGGTCTATCCGAAGCAGAATGCGGTTCCTTATGTGCTTGAAAACGGCTTCATTCCTACCGACAAGGTACGCGAGGCGACTTCCATAGCAATGGAATATGCTGTCGGTGACTGGGGAGTCGCACAGGTAGCAAAGAAACTCGGCAAGGAAGAAGACTACAGGGAATACCTCAAGAGAGGAAAATATTACGAATATTATTTCGACAAGTCCATCAACTTCGTACGTCCGAGACTTTCCGACGGCAGCTGGCTTACTCCATATGACCCGTTCGAGTCCATCCACGGTGTCGGACACTTCTGCGAAGGGAACGGCTGGCAGTACACATTCTTTGTTCCCCAGAATCCGGAAGGTCTCATCGAGCTGATGGGAGGCGACGAAGCCTTCGTAGCCAAACTCGACGAGTTCTTCAAGGCAGAAGGAGACATGGGCGAACATGCATCCGCGGATATCTCCGGACTGATAGGAATGTATGCCCACGGCAACGAGCCGAGTCACCATATAGCATACATGTATGCCTATGCGGGCCAGCAGTGGAAGACAGCGGAAGTCGTAAGGTTCATCCTCGACAACTTCTATACCGACCAGCCTGACGGCGTAATAGGGAACGAAGACTGCGGACAGATGTCATCCTGGTACATCCTCTCCGCAATGGGCTTCTATCAGGTAAGCCCTTCCGGCGGAGTATACGTGTTCGGAAGTCCGATACTCGACAAATCGGTCATCAGCCTTCCTGAAGGCAGGACTTTCACAATCACAGCTTTGAATGACCCTGAGCACAACAAGTACATCCAGAGCGTGACACTGAACGGCATGCCGTACCACAAATCATACATCACATATGAGGATATAATGAAAGGTGGTACACTCGAATTCACGATGGGAGATGCTCCTAACAAGGATTTCGGAACGGATCCCGAAAACAGACCGAAGACAAAGAACAGATAATATGGGATAGGTATCTCGTTTTTTTGCTTTATCTTTGCAGGTGAATTTGTCAGGTCAAAGCATGAAAAACACGAGAAACTTTTGCATAATCGCACATATAGACCACGGGAAAAGTACCTTGGCTGACAGAATGCTGGAAATAACGGACACTCTGAGCAGCAGAGACATGGAAGCCCAGGTATTGGATTCGATGGATCTTGAAAAAGAAAAAGGGATTACCATAAAGAGCCATGCCATACAGATGGATTATGTCTATAAGGGAGAGAAATACACACTCAACCTGATTGACACTCCGGGGCATGTGGACTTTTCCTATGAGGTTTCCCGTGCGATTGCATCCTGCGAAGGAGCATTGCTTGTCGTGGATGCGACACAGGGAATCCAGGCCCAGACCATATCAAATCTGTATCTCGCCATAGAGCATGATTTGGAAATAATACCGGTACTGAACAAGATTGACATGGATTCGGCCATGGTCGATGTAGTATCGGATCAGGTAGTGGATCTCCTCGGGTGCAGGCCCGAGGAGATTCTTTGCGCTTCAGGGAAGACGGGAGAGGGTGTGAAGGAAATTCTTGACGCGATAGTCGAGAGGATTCCCGCACCGGCGGGTGATCCCGGGGCGCCGTTGCAGGCTCTGATTTTCGATTCCGTTTTCAATCCGTTCAGAGGGATAATAGCTTATTTCAAGGTCAAGAACGGCAGTATCCGCACAGGAGATAAAGTCAAGTTCTTCAATACGGGAAAAGAATATGAAGCCGATGAAATCGGAGTTCTGAAAATGAAACTCAATCCTCGTGAAGAGATACCGTGCGGCAGTGTAGGTTATATAATATCCGGAATCAAGACTGCGTCGGAAGTCAAGGTTGGAGATACAATAACGCATGTCTCGCGCCCTTGCAGTGAGGCAATTTCCGGATTTGAAGAGGTCAAGCCCATGCTTTTTGCAGGAATGTACCCGGTGGAAACAGACCAGTACGAGGAGCTCAGGGCTTCACTGGAAAAGTTCCAGCTCAATGATGCGTCACTGGTTTTTGAACCGGAATCGTCTCTTGCACTCGGATTCGGTTTCAGATGCGGATTCCTCGGACTGCTTCATCTTGAAATCGTTCAGGAAAGACTTTTCAGGGAATTCGGCATGGACGTGATAACCACAGTTCCCAACGTATCCTATAAAGTTTACACTACACAGGGAGAAGTAATTGATGTACACAATCCTTCCGGTCTTCCGGCCCCGACTTTGATAGACAGGATAGAAGAACCGTACATAAAGGCACAGGTAATCTCGAAATCCGACTTTTACGGTCCTATAATGAAATTATGTCTGGATAAGCGCGGAATCCTGACAAACGAGCATTATCTGACGGCAGACAGGCTGGAGCTCACATATGAAATGCCGCTTTCTGAAATAGTATTCGATTTCTATGACAAACTGAAATCAATATCGAAAGGATACGCTTCCTTCGACTACCATGTCACCGGTTTCAAGGAAGCAAAGCTGGTAAAACTGGACATACTTCTTAACGGAGAACCTGCAGATGCACTCTCAAGCCTGATTCATGTAGACCATGCATATGATTTCGGACGAAAAATATGCGAAAAGCTGAAAGAACTGATTCCGAGACAGCAGTTCGACATAGCTATACAGGCCGCGATAGGAGCAAAGATAATAGCCAGGGAAACGGTCAAGGCCGTAAGGAAAGACGTGACGGCAAAATGTTATGGTGGAGACATATCCCGTAAGCGGAAACTGCTTGAAAAACAGAAGCAGGGAAAGAAAAGAATGAGGCAGATCGGTACGGTAGAAGTCCCGCAAAGTGCGTTTATGGCTGTCCTCAAACTTGATTGATATGAAAGTCGCAATTCTTATGTCCGTATACAACCGGAAAGAAAAAACAATGGAATGTCTCGATATCTGCCATTCCGAAATAGAAAGTTTCCGGTCCAGAAACGAATATGAATTCAACATATTCCTGACTGAGGACAATTGCACCGACGGTACCGCAGAAGCCATAGCCGAAACCTATCCGGATGTAAAAATCCTTCACGGAGACGGGAACCTGTTCTGGAACCGCGGGATGATAAAAGCATGGAATGAAGCGGTAAAGTCCTCACCCGATTTCTATCTGTGGCTTAATGATGACACGATGATATTCAAAGGAGCCCTATCCGTACTGCTTGAAACATCGTCTTATCTTAAACACAGAGCCATTGTCGTAGGAACTGCCGCCGACAGCAGCGGAAAACTGAGTTACGGTGGTAAAAACCGATCCGACAGGATTATCGTCCCCGACAAAGAAATACCTGTTTCATGCTATACATTCAATGGAAATCTTGTGCTGGTACCTTCATCAGTCTACAGGAAACTGGGGACTATGGACATCATATACAGCCACAGTTTCGGAGACTTCGACTACGGTATCAGGGCTGACAAGGCCGGCATAACTTCCGTTGTAGCTCCGGGAATACTTGCAAGATGCGACAGAAATCCGGGATTTCCCAAATGGAGAGATGCATCATTGCCGTTGAATGAAAGATATGCCGCGATTATGTCTCCGAAAGGAAGACCTTTCAAGGAACAGTTCATCTATGACTGCAGATACAAGAACATACTCTGGGCAGCTGGACATTTCATGTCGCTCAACATGAAAGTTTTGTTTCCTAAAAAATAAAAAGGGCCGTCCCTCACGGGAAAACCCTTTTCAAACCTCCTAAGAGGTATGCCCTGCAGAGATAAATGCACACATCCCTGCATAGAGACGAATAAGATTCTTAACCGATGCAAATATGCGGACAAACGACTGTCATTTAGTTGTAAAAATCGTTGTTTTAGATGTTGTTTTATTAGTGGTATGCCATTTGAATGCGGTTTTCTATCTGAAGTGACACTATTGACAATACTCTTTTATGGAACACAAAAACAGCCCGGAAACCGGAGCAACAGGAATCGAAAAGGTGATAACAGCCGAATCGGGAGCGATATTGGGAATCAGTCTTGCGGCGAGCGATTATGAAACAGGACTCATTGTTCCCGCAGGCATCATCCTCACTATTCTGCTGATGTATTCGGCGGCAAGGGCAAATGGCAGCATTTCAAGACCGGCATGTATCTCCGGATGCTTTCTCACAGGACTAGGGACCATATACATCTCATTCGGCACGTTCTTTTCACTTGAAGCCCTGCTTTGTACATTACTGCTGATATATATGGTAAACAACATTATAAGAACTGCCGGAGGAAACGGCGGGAACAGGATTTCCACCAACATCGGAATTTTGATTACATACGGAATACTGGCCGTGCTTTTTCCTTATATGATATGCGCTCATGAAATCGCATCCTGGAAACTTCTGCTTCCGGCTCTATCCATCGGGCTTTTCGGGACAAGCTTATTCGCCGGCAACAACAGACTCGCCAGCACGTCCGCAATATTGCTGGCACTGGTATTTTTCTTATGCTTCAACCTGTTGAGAATACATGATATGAGGCACTATCTTCCTTTTGCCGTGATTCCTGCATTTGCCGGCTACATAGTTTGCCTGTGGAAAGACCGTCCCGTTCCTAAAAGACTACTTGCGATTTCCATCCTCCTGTTCTCCATTTCTGCGGGAGCCGGATATCTTGCATATCTTTTCTGATATGATTTTACGCAAGAAACCTTTTTCAGGCACAGGGTCATAGCCATGTCCGCCCCATGGATGACATCTGGAAATCCGCCATACAGTCAGCAGCAATCCCAGAATAGGGCCGTGGCGTCTGAATGCTTCCAATGCATATGAAGAACATGTAGGGACAAAACGGCATGACGGCGGTTTATAGGGAGAAATGAACTTTCTGTAAAAATATATCGGCAACAGAAAAGGATAAATCATCGCAGCACGTAATTTTTCACTGATCTTTTTCATCCCCTATACGCTTCAGAATCGCACCGACGGAAGAGTATATCTCATCGAATGACATCACCTGTCTGCCGGTATAAATGAAAAATATGTCTGCCGAGCAGTTGCTTACAAGAGATTTCTGCAGACGGTAACTTTCCCTTATTCTTCTTTTCAGCAGATTCCGCCTGACAGCACGCTTGAAATTACGTTTAGGCACTGAAACCAGTATCCGGCAGAATCCGGCACCGTTGTCTGGAAGAAAACAGTATCTGAATCCGGAAACGGACATGAACTTTCCCTCCGAAAGAACTTTGGAAATATCTTTCTTGCTGCAGAGCCTTTCACTTTTCGAAAGGGTATTTGTCCCATCGGAGGACATTGTCATTTGCCGTTTTTCGACAAATACAGTTCGATTGCCTTTGCAACCGACGGAGCCTCCGTCGTAGGTGCCGCAATCTCGATGTCGAGCCCGGCTTCGTTCATGGCACGCGCTATCGATTTGCCGTAAGAAACGAATTTGACATCTTTCCTGCTGAAATCAGGATAATTTTCGAACAGAGATTTGACATCAGCCGGATTATACATGACGATCATGTCATATTTTGCAACATCCGTATCCTTAATGTCAAGGGATACGGATTTTACGAACATTGCACTGCAATAATTCAGACCGCTGTTCTCGAAAGCCCTGGTCACATCATTGTTTGTAGAATCCGATGTCGTTATGAGAAACTTCTCGTCCTTATGTTTCGTCCCGACGAGATCTATTACCGATGCGGCGGAGCCGTCTCCGAAAAAGATTTTTCTTTTGCGGTAGACTATGTGCTTCTGCAGATACATGGCAACAGCTTCGGTGGTACAGAAATACTTCATGGTTTCCGGAATCTTGATTCTCAAATCCTCGCAAAGATGAAAAAAAGCATCGATCGTGGATCTTGCTGAAAAGACGATTGCCGAATAATCCAGGATATTGACTTTCTGGGAACGGAACTCCCTTGAAGAAAGAGGTTCAATCTTGAAAAAAGGCACGAAATCGAATTTGACACCGAACTTTTCCGACAACTCCGAATACGGTGTCATCACTTTTGGCAACTGTTGGGAAACAAGTATGTTTTTAACCATGATTTTCCTAAAACGTTAGTCCTGAAATTAACAATAAGACCGTTGGCAAAAATTCCAGACCGCAAAGATACAAAATTGATGACAAAACAGAAAAATTGTTTGCCAAAATTTGAATTTTCCTCAAAAGGAACACAATATAGGACAACGAAATCTCACCGAGAATCACTGCCGGTGCTAATGTCCCGTCTACAGGGAAAACCGAAAAAAATACGAATGTCAGGGAAACAAGAAGTTCGGTTATGATGAAATAAGAGCGGAAAGAGAGTCTGCACATACCGTATATTTTCGCTTTTGACAGTGAGCGCGGCTTCATGACATAATTGAGAATATCCCTGAGAAGGAAATATGCGGCAAATATACCGGATACAGACAGATAATATAAGGGTTCATCCAGACCGCAAAGAAAATCGGGACAATACACGCGATATACGGCCAAAATCAGGAAAACCGGCAGAAGAAGCAGGAAAAACATAAAATTCCTGTCTCTGACCATAGTCACGCTGTTTTCCAGATTCATTGCCTCCCTCCATCTCAGGAGGCAGCCTACCAGCGAGGGGAACAGGTTCAGTATCTTCCTTCCGTTGAAAATTGCGACAAGAAGAAGAAATGCCACCAGTGTCACGACGAGACGGTTGCAATCCCATCCGGCCGCCATGAAAACGGACGGCACCGACGAATCAGGCAAAACCATGTTTCCTCCGACAAAAGCACTGTCAGCAGGCAGAATATCTTGCATTTCAATTTCCCCTTTTAGCTTTGTAACCTAGTTGTATGAGTATGGATACTATCCTGTCCCTGAAATCCCCCTGAATCATAATCTGTCCGTCCGAAACGGAACCTCCTACTCCGCACCGGATCTTGAGGGTACGGCCAAGTTCATTCAGGTCATCCGCAGAGCCGATGAAACCCGAAACCAGCGTAACCTGTTTTCCTCCCCTGTTCCTCCTGTCAATCGAAACAACGAGCCTCTGCCTGGAGGGTTCCAATGTTTCCTCCCCGGCTTCCGTCTCTTCCACATAACTGTAATCGGGATTGGTGGAAAAGACTACTCCCAGCCTTTTTTTCCAGTCATTGTCAGCCATACTTATAACCAGTATTTTTTGCAAATATACAAATTGAATTCGTATATTTGTGGTTTCGAACACTTCAAAATACGACATGAATATCAAGAATTTCAATCTTTGGAACAGAATCAATGCGGTCTTCGTGCTTCTGGTTTCGGCTGTAACATATCTCCTGACAATAGAGCCGACAGCGTCATTTTGGGACTGCGGAGAATTCATTGCATCTTCTTATAAACTGGAAGTCGGACATCCGCCCGGAAACCCGATGTTCCAATTGATTGCAAGATTTTTCACGATTTTTGCCGACAAGATGCATGCGGCTGTAGCAGTCAACGCCATGAGTGCGCTATGCTCCGCCTTTACCATCTTTTTCCTTTATCTGACCATCGTATTTCTTGCAAAACGTCTTGTCAGGCCGACAGAAGGAGGAGAATATTCAATCGGACAGGCTGTCGGAATATGGGGATCCGGAATAATCGGCTCCCTGGTATATTGTTTCTCCGATACATTCTGGTTTTCAGCAGTTGAAGGTGAAGTCTATGCGATGTCCTCATTGTTCACCGCACTTGTAGTATGGGCGATGACCAAATGGTACGAACAGGCCGACGAGCCCTACGCCAACCGCTGGATAGTATTGATATCCCTTCTCATGGGACTATCAATAGGCATACATCTTCTGAATCTCCTTGCAATCCCGGTCCTCGTCTTCATGTACTATTACAAGAACCGCGAAGACGGACACTACACATTGAAAGAATATCTGAAGATACTTCTCATATCCGGAATCATCCTGATATTCCTCGTCTTCATACTGATACCTTATCTGCCGATGGCGGCAGCATATGTCGACCTGTTCTTCGTCAATGTCCTCGGACTTCCGTTCAATACAGGAGCCGTCATTTTCATGGTCCTTCTTCTCGGACTCTGTTTCTGGGGAATATTCAGAACCATGAAAAAGGAACAGGTATTCCTGAATACAGCACTGTTGTGTTTCACGATGATAATAATCGGATTCTCAGTCTTCTCCGTTGTAATAATCCGTTCTTCCGTAAAAACGCCTACAAACGAGTACCAGCCTGACAATCCATTCACTCTTGTCCGGTACCTCGGCAGGGAGCAATACGGCAAGAACCCGCTTGTTTACGGAGAATATTTCGATGCCCCGTTTGAAATCAAGCAGAACAAATACTGGACACCTGTAGGAGACAAATACGTACACGCAGACGGGCAGGGATCTTTCAAATTCAAGCCGGAAGGGAAAATGTTCTTCCCGAGGATGTGGAACGGAACAGATCCCAGGTACATAGAATTCTATGAAAGCTACATGAACGGCAAGGGCAAGACTGTTCCCGGAGCCACCCACAAGAAGCCGACATTCTGGCAGAACATGACATATTTCATGGACTATCAGATAAACTGGATGTACTGGAGATATTTCATGTGGAACTTTGCAGGAAGACAGAACGACATACACAGTCCTATGCCGGGGAACATTTTCTTCGGCAACTGGGAAAGCGGCATCGGCTTCATCGATAATTTCCGCCTCGGAGACCAGAGCGCCGCACCGGACTATCTGAAGGAAAACAAGGGGAAGAACCATTACTACATGCTCCCTCTCATTCTGGGAATCATAGGAATATTTTTCCAGTTCGCACGGGACAAGAGAGGTTCATGGCTCACTTTCCTCCTGTTCTTCATTACAGGAATTGCTATCGTGATATATCTTAACCAGCCTCCTTTCCAGGTAAGGGAAAGGGATTATGCTTATGCCGGTTCATTCTATGCATTCAGCATATGGATAGGTATTGCAGTCATCGCAATATCCACCTGGATCGAGAATTTCATGAAGCGGAAAGGAATGGCGGTAAAAGGAGGATATATATCCGCAATCGTCACGCTGTGCTGCGCCGGAGTCCCTGTGCTCATGGCACAGCAGAACTGGGACGACCATGACAGAAGCAACAGGTATACCGCAGTGGAAATGGCCAGGAACTATCTTAATTCAGTAGGAAAGAACGGTATCCTCATCACACACGGGGACAATGACACCTTCCCTCTATGGTATGCCCAGGAAGTCGAAGATGTGAGGACGGATGTAAGGATATGCAACACCTCGCTTTTGGGAACCGACTGGCATATAGACCAGATGAAATATGCATGCAATGAATCCGCGCCGCTTCCTCTCACAATTCCTTTGGAACAATATCTATTCGGCACGAACGAATACGTATACATCTCAGACACGAGGGATGAAGTGATTCCGATATCGGACGTCATGAGGCTTTTCAAACATCCGGATGTAAAACTCACACTGACAAACGGCAAGAAAGTGGATTACATAATCTCACGTAAGATCAGTGTTCCAGTAAACAAGGAAAATGTGATAAGATACTGCATCCTCGATGAGAAATTCAGAGACATGATTCCGGATCAGATTATACTTGAAATACCGAAGGACAAGGACTTCATTTCAAAGCCGGAACTGTTCATGCTCGATTTGTTGTCAAACTACCAATGGGACAGACCAATAAATCTCCTCAGTCAGGGCGGTGACATAAATATCGGTATTAAGAACTACCTCATGTATGAAGGATTCTCCAGCAAACTCGTTCCGATAAGGAATACCGTCAAACGCGGAGACATCGGCATATGCGATTCCGACAGGCTTTATGACCTGGTCAGGAATACATATAAATGGGACGCACTCAAACGTACAGACTATTTCGTAGATTATCAGAACCTCTATACTTTCTGCGGCGTGCTTCCGCAACGGGAACTGTTTGTAAACGTGGCAAACCAGATGCTGGAGGAAGGGAAGAATGACAAGGCTCTGGAAATTCTCGACATGTGCCAGGAATGCGTTCCTGAACAAAATTTTCCGCTTGACATGTGTATGCACGGCTTCAGCAATGAATATCAGGTTGTGCAAATGATAATGGCATATTTCAATGCCGGAGCGAAAGACAAGGCGGAAGGACTCGCTACAAGACTTTCCGACAGTCTGCTGATTTCGGCCGAATTCCTCATACAGTTCTTCGATTATGCACAGAATGATTTCGACAGAGTCTACCAGTATCTCCTTTACACTACTGACGTACTGAGGAAAAACGGTTCTGCTGAACTTGCGGAAAACATCGAAAACAGGTTCAGCGAACTGCTGCAAAAGGCGAACGGGCAATGAAAGGATTTGATTTAAAGGAGAAAAGAATTAAATTTGCACGCTGAATGTACAAAATTATAAACCAAAATTAAAATTGACGAATATGGGACTTCTTGATGGAAAGGTTGCCCTGATTACCGGTGCAGCCAGAGGAATAGGAAAAGCCATAGCTATCAAATTCGCATCCGAAGGAGCTGACATAGCTTTTACCGACCTTGTAATAAATGAAACGGCCGAGGCTACAGTCAGAGAACTGGAAGCATACGGAGTGAAAGTGAAGGCATACGCATCAAATGCTGCCGATTATGAAGAGACACACAAAGTCGTTTCGGAAATACAGCAGGAATTCGGCAAGATAGACATACTTGTGAACAATGCAGGTATAACCAAGGACGGACTTATGATGAGAATGGATGAAAAACAATGGGATGCCGTGATTTCCGTCAACCTGAAATCCGCATTCAACTTCATACACGCATGTACTCCGATCATGGCAAAGCAGAGAGGAGGAAGCATCATAAACATGTCATCCGTAGTAGGAGTTTCCGGCAATGCGGGGCAGTGCAACTACTCGGCGTCAAAAGCAGGCATGATAGGTCTGGCAAAATCCATAGCAAAGGAAATGGGACCGAGAGGAATCCGTGCCAACTGCATCGCACCGGGTTTCATTATAACCGACATGACGAACGCCCTTCCGGAGAAAATACGCGAAGAGTGGGAAAAACAGATTCCTCTCAGAAGAGGAGGAACTCCTGAAGATGTAGCAAATGTTGCCCTCTTCCTGGCCAGCCCGCTTTCCTCATATGTTAGCGGACAGGTAATCCATTGCTGCGGAGCCATGAATTGCTAGCAAAACGGAAAAATACTGCAATAAAAAGAAAAACCTTCCGGTTCCCGGGAGGTTTTTTCCGTAATATGCCATATCTTAGGATAAAATACACGGCAGATGATAAATATAAGAGAATATTGCATGTGCGTCATGGATCTGATGCTGCCGAGAAGGTGCTGTGTATGCGGCAGGAGACTCGGCCTGCACGAAGAGTTCCTTTGCATCTACTGCTATGCCGACATGCCATTCTCCTACAACTGGGATGCAAAATACAACAAGATGTCGGACCGGCTTAACGAAACAATAGGCAGTGATACAGGTCATCACGAGCCCTACGCCTATGCCGTTCCCCTCTTCCTATATGATTCCCATGCAGGATACAGAAACATAGCTTTGAGACTGAAATATCAAAGCGACGTGGAAATAGGAAAATACTTCGGACGTCTTCTTGGTGAAAAACTGGCAGGTTCTTCATTGTTTTCCGACGTCGACATGATTGTTCCGGTCCCGCTTCACTGGCGGCGCAGACTGGCGAGAGGATACAATCAGGCAGAAATAATCGCACGTGAGGTCGGTAAAAAGCTGAATGCCGGAATTGCGGCAGACATTCTGGTCAGGAAACGGAATACAGTAACGCAGACCAGACTCGACATTCAGTCAAAACACAAGAACATGGAAGGAGCATTCATATTCAACAGGAGACGTACGGATATCGGGAAATACCGGCATATACTTATCGTGGACGACGTTTTTACAAGCGGGGCGACGACAGGAGCATGTTACAATATACTTCGTAAAAAATTTTCTCCTGCACAGACACGGATAAGCATAGGCACTCTTGCTTTTACTGGAGATTGACCAGATTACCATACTCCTCCATTAAAGATTCGGCAAACTGCTTTTCAGTAAACTTGGAAGAATTAGCAAAACCTCTTTCGACCATTCTCAACCTCAATGATTCGTCGGATAGTATCTCCTTTATCCTGCGTGAAAGGCCCTGAAAATCATCAGGAGCTATATAGGCGGCCGCATCACTTCCTGTTTCCTCAAGACAGGAACCTGTAGCAGCTATCACGGGGACTCCGCAGCACATGGCTTCGACTATCGGGACACCGAAGCCCTCATACAAAGACGGGTATACAAAAATTTCCGCCATCTGATATATTGCAGGAAGCTCCTTGTAATTGACATTAGGCAATATATGGAGTCTGTCTTCCATACCGTATTCTGCAGCCAGTTCCTCCAGTTCATGAGTATACTTTGTCCTTGCTCCAACCAGAACGACATGAATGTCTGGCATATCCTTCACAGCCTTTACAATAACAGCCGCATTTTTCCTTTCATCAATGGCACCTACACTCAGGACAAATCGTTCAGGCAGTCCGAAACGTTCTCTTACCAACTCCTTGAAACTCTGTGAACAGCATATGCGGAAAGACTGATCACAACCCTGATATATAACAGAAATTCTGTCTTCATATATCCGGTAATATTTCATCAGGTCATTCCGGGTACATTCGCTTACAGCCACGATCCTGTCGGAAACCTTGCACGAATGCCTGTAAATGAAGTTCAGCAGATGCCTGTCAAACCAGGAATATGAATACGGAAGAAAAAGAAAAGTCAGATCATGAATCGTCACAATGGTTTTGAGCCCGTCGACCTTTTCTATATTCCAGGGCAGGAAATTGGTCAATCCGTGAAAAATATCCGTTTTCCTGCGCTTTACCTCACCTGGTATGCCGAACAAGGACCATAATGTAGAAGACCACCGCCAGAATGAATGCTTCGGATAACAGAAATTGATGTTTTTCAAGGATTTTAGTCCCTGCAGAAAAGAATAATTGCTTTCTTTTGCAAAATATATGTCGAATATGCAATCAGGATACCGTTCAGCCAGAGAACGGATTACAAAACGGCCGTAACTGCCAAGCCCCGCCCTGCTTTCAGAAATCATCCTGCCGTCAAATGCCACCCTCATTTCACATATGTTATAAATATATGCAAATATAGCGATTAAGTGAGAGCAAAGGCAATTTTTTTTGACTTTGCCGAACGTGAGCTATAATGCGAACGCAGTGAGCAAATATAGCTATCAAGTGAGAGCAAAGGCAATTTTTTTTGACTTTGCCGAACGTGAGCTATAATGCGAACGCAGTGAGCAAATATAGCTATCAAGTGAGAGCAAAGGCAATTTTTTTGACTTTGCCGAACGTGAGCTATTTATGGACACAAAGTGGATAAATATACAAAAAATGCATTATCTTTGTCTCCTCGATGCTCTGGTGTTGGAATTGGTAGACAAGAGGGACTTAAAATCCCTTGGACAGAAATGTCCGTACGGGTTCGATTCCCGTCCGGAGCACGCAATACAGAGCCGACTCAAAAGCAATTTTGGGCCGGCTTTTCTTTTCAGGATGAGGCAGTATTATTCCGTCAAGGTTCCGGCTTCGACTCTATCCACCCTCCGGACGAGTTCGACTCCATCTCACTCGCCCTGTCGGGAGCCGCTCACGAGGCCGCTGCCGATCATGCCCTTCCGGATTCAATGCAGCTCTTCAGGATCACCGGGAAAAGTATATGTTTCGGTATGCTCCATTAAATGTGCAAAAAAAAACAGATAGACATACAAGATATATAAGCATCCTTGACAGATATGCTTTCCCCTATGACATTACAGAACACTTCAGAATGATTCTGCACTTCCCGGAGACGCTTACCCGGAGACGCTTACAAAGCTAGCGACTGTGCTGCCGCGACGCAATACGTCGTCCCGGAGAGACTTACAAAATGACCAGATATTGACCGACTGCCACTGGAAGAATATATTTTAGAGATAGTGTATGTCTGATGAGGATTGAAAAAGACCGGGTGTCCGGCCAGATGCAGCCGGGAAAGACATTCTTACTGTCGAGGAATGTACGATATGGGGTGAAAACGGGGGGGGCGGGGTTTGCAGGTGAGCCTCAATTCATCCTTTAAGTTCCCTGTAGATTTTCATATACTGCGCCGCAGCATTGTCCCACGAAAAACTCATGGCATGTCTCTTCATATCTTCTTTCATAAGTTCGATTTCCGGACCTCCCTTTTCAAACAGGTCCATTTTACTCATGAAAAGCGAACGCATTTCGTTCCTGTCGAAATCATGGTCGAAATAAAACGCATGACTGCCGCCTATTTCGGGCAAAGAAGTATGGTCAGATAAAAAAATAGGCTTGCCGAAATACATGGCTTCAATTACAGGCAGTCCGAAACCTTCGGCTATTGAAGGGAACATGAATGCTGAACAATTCTGGAGATACCAGTATTTCACCGGCTCCGGAATAGGACCAACGACGGAGACCCTGTCTGCAACGCCCCATTTCACAGCCTCTTCCATTATGGTCTGCTCATATCCGGACTTTATTCCGGCTATTACAAGTTCCATATCATTATCCTTCAAAAGACAGGGAAGGACATGGAAGTTCTTTTTCGGAAGAACTGCCCCGATAGTAAACAGGAATTTACGGGAAGGCATCTGCAAAGGAGCTGCAACGATTCCATCAAAGAAATTCAAGCCGTTGTATATCACTTCCACATCCTTTCCCCTGAGATCAATATGCTCCGAAAGGTCCTTCTTTGCAAACCGGGAAATGGCAACTATGCGGTCTGCTCTGTCTATCTTATGCTGAAGAGCTCTGAGATACCTGGGATGCTTGTATGCTGGCTTGTCATAAAGAAAATTAAGGTCATGTATCGTTATCACATTCCGCACCTTTCCGGACGGAAGATATCTGCTTCTCTGGAATGCGGAATGCCATACTTCAGTACCGTTCTTAGGCATATATATCTTATGCCATGCATGCAGATTCCTGTAGGAAACCTTGTTTCCCCACCGCCCCCTGTAACGGGAAGGGACATAGAATCCCATTTCATCCCCGTCGGCTGCAGCAATCGAAGACAGGCTCCGGGCAAGATTGTCACAAAAGGAAAAAAGACCCGTATTGGGATATTTCATCAAAGCACATTCAAAAACAAACATAGGCAGAAGTATAGAATCATAAAATCATTCGGATACCTTTTCAAGATACAGGAACTTGAAATCAAACTTTGACGCAGTACCGGCCTTCCTTATTTCAAAAGAAAGCGAGGATGTCTGTCCTGTGAGACTCACTTCACCCAAAAACTCCTTATCTGCGACTCCATCCTCCGAAGCAGAAGCGCATCTCCAGTCCATTACAGGAGTCTGTCTCTGCCAGACACGGAAATCCGCATAGGATTTTCCTTTTCTGTATGTAAGATAGACCTTGTATCTGCCCTCGGGAATTTCCGACAAGTCTATCCTGATGCGTCCGTCATTGTTCACCTCGGTACAGACAAAATCCGTCAAGGACACCTTTATGGCCCCGCCAATATTGAATTTCATAAGCTGGGGATAGAAAATGTGGACATCGGGGATATAGACTTCCCTCAGAGACGCATCCGGTTCCCCGACTTCCGAAGGAGCTGCATCCAGATAGCAGAAAGCCACGGACGTATAGTCCACCGGATATCTGTTTCCGACCGGGCCGTGCTCAATTCCGAAATAAAAATCCTTTTCAAAGCTCAATTTGTCTGACAGATAGAATCTGTATCCTCCGGTCCTTGACATAGGAATCGAATAATCCAGCGAACCATGTATCGGAAGACTCACTCCCCTGTCCCATCTGTCCAACAGGGCATACCATCCTCCGTTATACAGATCTTCCGAACCAGTACCATGAATTCTCATGGCACCGTCTACATAAACCGAATCGTCACCCTCGAAAAATTCCGTTATACCGGGTATGAGCCCCTGGGCCTGCTGTATCACTCCGACAAAATGCCCTTTCCCCTTACATTCGGCAAAAGTATAGTGCTTGCCGTCCTCAGGACGGATCTCACGATTCCATATGGCATAGAACTTTCCTTCCTTTTCCGCGTCTCTTGCTTCACTGCTGAAATATACCTTGAAACCGAGATTAAGTGCACTCTGCGCCACACCGGTTCTCCTGATATACTTCAGTTTTACTTCCGCATTTTTATCAAATGGACACGGAAGGTAAAAATAGGCCAGAGAACCGTCCGTCCCGGCCAGAACGGAAGACATCGACCTTTTCCCGAACGCGTATCCGAAAAAGTCCTGCACGGGAGCACAAATAGCCGGCACGTCTTCATCGTCCCATCTGGCCTCTATGACAAGGTCCTTATACAATCCTTCCAGATATTCCGCACCCGAAAATTCAAATCCCAGGATACGTCCCGGCTTCCTTGTCCTGAATAAGATCTTTTCTTCTCCCGGTGAGATTGAAAATTCCATTGCCCTGGATTCTCCGCCATCCGGCACCATCCTCTCTTCCCATGCCCGGCACGCTTTTTCCAGAGATGATGACGGAATCCTGTCATATGAGAAAGACTTCACATCATGCCCCAGAAGACTCCGGTACTGCAAATGGTAGAACTGCATGCTTCCGGCAGACAGCACGACCTTGCACGATTTCTCATAAGGAATCGGCACATAACAGAAATAACCGCCCACCTGATTGCCGCATAACGGTTTTACAAACGGATAAGAATTTCCGGAGAAAAGTTCGGACATAGGCAGTGATATACGCGGCTCTTTCTCTCCGTCAAAATAAAAAGACAAAGTATCGTCCACAGGAGTCGGAGTATATATCCTGTTGATGATTCCGGGACCCTTGAGATCGGCCAGTACTAGTTTGCCGTTTTCCTTACGGACAAACGAGTATTTTCCTGAAAAACCGTCGTCATTTCCTCCCGTCCTGTCATAGGAAGAAATCTGTTCTACTATGCATCCGTTCCTGAATGCCGGCAGCAAACCCGGATCAGAGATATTCGAGAACTCCTGTTCCCAATCGGAAGCCGGACTCTGTCCATAAACCGTAATCGGAGAAACCGACAGAACAGAGAAAAGAAATAAAGGCCAAAACTTCATCTTCATATATATTTTTTGGAAGCTAAAGTTATCATTTTTTTCTCAATGGAATACAACAAAAGATATTTTATGATATTTTTGCCGCAAAAAAAGATATCATATGACTTCGGAATCGAGAAAAAGCATGCTTCATGGTGTTCTGCTGATTACCCTGTTTTCATGTGCGGCATTTTACATAGCGGAATTCGAATTCATCAGGAAACTGTCATTCAGTCCCTTGATAATAGGAATAATTCTGGGAATGGTCTATGCGAATTCTCTGAGGAACAACCTTCCCGAGACATGGGTTCCCGGTATCAAATACTGTTCGAAGGAAATTCTGCGTCTCGGTATAATCCTATATGGATTCCGCCTGACATTCCAAAGCGTGATAGAAGTTGGTCTCGCTGCAATAATCATTGATCTCATTGTCGTGACATCAACAATCCTGATTGGAGTATTTCTTGGGAAAATTCTTAAAATGGACAGGGATATATCACTCCTTACATCTACGGGAAGTGCAATCTGCGGAGCGGCTGCCGTACTTGGTGCGGAATCAGTCATCAAACCCCAGCCTTACAAAACAGCCGTAGCAGTATCAACTGTCGTTATCTTCGGTACAATTGCAATGTTCGTATATCCGGCATTGTACAACGCCGGAATCCTGGGGCTCGGAGCAAAGGAGATGGGAGTATATACAGGTTCCACACTGCATGAAGTGGCACATGTTGTAGGCGCAGGGAATGCCATGGGACCGTCAATATCCGATACTGCCATAATAGTCAAGATGATACGCGTCATCCTCCTCGCACCTGTCCTTCTCATAATGAGCATGACGTCAGAAAAAAGAAACAGAGTCTCCTCATATGGTGAAAAAAGAAAAATAACCATACCATGGTTCGCATTCGGATTCATCGCAGTAATCGGCTTCAATTCATTTAACCTGCTCCCTGAAGGAGTGGTCGGTTTCATCAACAATCTTGATACCTTCCTTCTGACAATGGCAATGACAGCGCTCGGAGCAGAGACCAGCATAGCGAAATTCAAGCAGGCCGGAGCAAAACCGTTTCTTCTGGCGGCCATACTGTTCGTCTGGCTCATGGGTGGCGGATGGCTCATGGCAAAGTTTCTCGTCCCTGTATTGTAGCAGGATGAACATTTTTTCTTAAATTTGGGACCGTTAACTCAATTTTTGATAAAATGTTCGACAAAAATATCTACGTCAGCAGAAGAAACACGCTTCTCGGACTGATGAAACAGACAGCTCCGGAAGGGCAGCGCGGTCTCGCCATTTTTCTCGGAAACAATGACGCTCCGCAGAATTACAGGGGAAACGATTACAAATTCCGTCAGGAAAGTTCATTCCTGTATTATTGGGGAGTCGACGAACCGGGATTTGCGGCAGTGCTTGACCTTGATTCCGGTGAAGAATGCCTGTACGGCAATGATGTTGATATCGATGATATTATATGGATGGGTCCCCAGCCTTCGGTCGCTTCCAAGGCTGCAAGAATCGGTAGCGCCAGATCAGCTTCGTTCGCGGCATTCGCAACCGACATCATCAAAGCAAAGGAGAAAGGACGCAGAATCCATTTTCTCCCGACTTCAAGGTATTACAACACCATGGTAATTTCCGGACTTGTCGGAAGCACTCCTGAAAATGTCAGAAAGGCCTCGTCACAAGACATTTCCGGTTCGGAATACGCATCTCTAGAACTCACGAAGGCTGTAATATCGATGAGGCTCATAAAGGAAAAATGCGAGATCGAGGAAATAGACAAAGCCTGTGAAATAGGTTATCTCATGCATACAGCAGCCAGAAAAGCATGCAAACCGGGAGTCAGGGAACAGGACATAGTAGGTATAATGGAAGGGGTCACCATATCGAAAGGATGGGGAGTGTCGTTCGCTACCATTCTGTCCCAGAACGGAGAGACCCTGCATAACCATATGCATCATCAGATAATCACGCCCGGAAGGCTTCTCGTAATAGACGCCGGAGCGGAAAGCAATACGCACTATGCTTCCGATTTCACAAGGACGCTTCCATGCGGAGGAAAATTCACATCCAGACAATGTGAAATATATGACATTGTAGCCTCATGCAATGAACTCGCGTACAATCTTGCAAAACCGGGGACATCTTACAGGGACGTACATATATCCGTTGCTGCACACATGCTCGAATCATTGAAAGGTCTGGGACTTGTAAAAGGCAGTGTCAATGATATGGTGAATGAAGGAATTGCCGGACTGTTCATGCCTCACGGACTCGGACACAATATGGGTATAGATGTACATGACATGGAAGACCTCGGAGAAAACCTTGTCGGGTATGATGATGACCAGACCAGATCCCGGCAACTGGGTCTCGGGTCGCTCAGAATGGCCAGAATGCTCAGGCCGGGCCATGTAATCACTGACGAGCCAGGAATATATTTCATTCCGGCACTGATCGAGAAATGGAAAAAGGAAGGGACCGGCAAAGGCTTTGTCAATTTTTCCAGACTGGAAGAATATTATGATTTCGGCGGGATACGCCTTGAAGACGACCTTCTGATTACGGAAGACGGATGCCGTAGGCTTGGAAGCAGAAGGCTTCCTATCCTGTCATCCGATGTGGAAGCGGCAATGGCCGGAGAATAATATCTTAAATCATGGATATTGTAATTGCGATACTTGCAATCATTGCAGGCATTATAGGAATTGTCGGGAGTATTCTCCCGGCCCTGCCCGGCCCTCCGGTCAGCTGGGTCGGAATGCTTCTTCTGTATTTCTGGGGAGGAACTGACGGCAAAGGAGAGGAAATGTCTCTTTCACTTCTGCTTATATGGCTGGGCATCGTCATAGCCGTTTCTATACTCGACTATCTGATTCCCGCCTATCTAACCAAAGTGACGGGAGGAACGAAATATGCGGAAAGAGGAGCCATAGCAGGACTTATTATAGGAATGTTTTTTATTCCTCCTTTCGGAATGATAATCGGTTCATTTCTCGGAGCGTTCCTTTCGGAACTTTATTACGCAGATAAAAACAAACAGGAAGCCTTCAAATCAGCCATGGGCTCATTCTGGGGCTTCCTGTTAGGTACAGGCATAAAACTGATAGCCTGTATGGTCATGATGTATTATATCATTGTATACATCTGATTGTCATCAGTCTGCTACTGATACGGAATAAGGTCTGTCGGCAGGGTCTGTTCCTCTTGACATGTTCGGTTTGTCGGACATTTTGAGATGGAATACTCCGCCGCCGACTATTTCCTTATAGGTAAGATAATTTCTGCTATGAGGCTTGCCGTTCAACGTAGCATCCTGTATATATACGGCATCTTTTCCGTTGCCTTCAGCCTCTATGACGAACTTCCTGCCGTCCTCCATGGTCACTGTCACTTTCTTGAAAAGAGGGCTTCCAAGAACATACTGGTCCGTTCCCGGACAAACGCTGTAGAATCCGAGGGCACTCAGCACATACCAGGAAGATGTCTGTCCCTGATCCTCGTCACCCGGATAACCGTTTTCCGTTGCATTGTAAAGCCTTGTCATCACTTCCCTGGCCTTCTGCTGGGATTTCCATGGTGCACCTGCATAATTGTACAGATAAACCATATGCTGGATAGGCTGGTTGCCATGAGCATACTGTCCCATGTTAGCAACCTTCATTTCCGTCATTTCATGAATTGCAAAGCCGTATGTTCCGACCTTGAACTCGTTCGATACGGTGAATACGGAATCCATCTTCGCTACAAATGCGTCATCGCCCCCGAGCAATGATACCAGACCTGCCGGATCATGGAAAACGGACCACAGATAATGCCATGCGCAACCTTCTGTAAAAGGACCTCCCCATTCTGCTGGGTCGAAGTTCTCAACCCATGTACCGTCCTTATGACGTCCTCTCATGAATCCTGTCGACGGGTCGAATACATTTTTATAGTTATAAATCTGTTTCTTGAAAATTTCTTCATAATAACTGTTCCCGGTAACTCTTGCCAGCTCATAAGCACACCAGTCATCATATGCATACTCCAGTGTCTTGGCAGTAGCTTCCCTTACATCAGGATAAGGGATGTATCCCAAAGTGAAATACTCCTTCCAGCCGATTCTTCCGTTTGCAGGACTGCCGGGACCGTCATTGGTCACTTCATGAAGGTATGCTTTCAGGACTTCTTCCGGATCAAAAGTACGCAGCCCCTTTGCCCAGGCGTCGGCAAAAAGAGAAATGGCATGATTGCCTATCATTCCTCCCTGTTCAAACGGGAATGACCATGAAGGAAGCCATCCGAACTGTTTCTGGCAATCCAGCATTGCATTCATATAGCGGCCCTGCATAGTCGGATGCAAAATGCACGTCAAAGGGAACTGTGCCCTGAAAGTATCCCAGAATCCGGTATCCGTATAATAATAACCGGAATATATCTTGTTGTCATTCGGACTTCTGTAATATGGATTGTCTTCAGCATCAAGTTCATAATACTTTCTTGAAAAAATGCTTGCCCTGAAGAAACAAGAATAGAAAGTCGCCTTGTTGTCTTCATTGTCATCCTCTACCAGAATGCGGGACAGATGGTTGTTCCATATTTCCCATGCCGCCTGTTTTGTCTGGTCAAGCGACTTGAAGCCGGATAGTTCCCTTGAAAGATTCAGGTCAGCCTGTGCCGGACTTATATATGAGGAAGCGGTCTTAATCTGGACTGTCGTTCCTTTGGCAAATTCGATATATGCACCCTTGCCCTTGCCTTCATCCGACAACCGTCCGGAAAAAGTCTCTCCGGTCGTATTGTCCCAGGTTCCGAAAGACACGAAAGGCTTGTCGAATTCAATCACGAAATAATTACGGGAACCTGGATGAAGAAGACGTCCGTTCCTCACATATCCGGTAATTCTACGGGCCTTTGGATCTATGTTTACCGAAGACATGCCCGTGTACCCGTCAAGGACCACGAAAGCCTTTTCACCTTTCGGAAAAGTGAAACGGAGATGCGCTCCCCTCTCAACAGGAGAAATTTCAGCCTTGGTACCGTTCTCGAAAAGCACGCTGTAGTAATGAGGTTTTGCAATCTCGTTCTCATGACTGAATTTTGCGGCTCTGTCGAACTGGTCCACCTTAAGTTCACCCGGTACAGGCATCAGACTGTATACGAAATAGTCGTTTGTCCATGAACTGCACTGGTGCGCCTGCTGAAATGCCCTTATCGAATCCCTGTCATACTGATATTTCCATCCGTCACCGTTGACTCCAGTCTGGGCTGCCCATGTATGCATACCGAAAGGAAGCGTCACCGAAGGATACGTATTTCCATGTGTTATGGTAAAATTGGAATTGGTTCCCTGAAGGGTATTCACATACTTTACGAGATCGGCATTTTCACCAGCCTTGGAAACTGCGGCAAATGAAAATACCAGACACATGCCAATAAGAATTTTTCTCATAATCTTTGATTATTTTGATGGTAAATAATTCTTTGAAACAAGATATTCCGCAATCTGCACCGCATTGGTGGCCGCCCCCTTCCTGAGATTGTCTGCAACACACCACAGGTTCAAACCGAAATCTACAGACGGATCACGGCGGATGCGTCCGACAAACACGTCATCCTTCCCCCATGCATACAAAGGCATCGGATAAACATTTTCGGCAGGATTGTCCTGAACCGTCACACCGGGCATGGCATCCATCAGGGCTCTCACGTCTTCAAGTGTAAAGTCTTTTTCAAACTCGACGTTTACCGATTCAGAATGTCCTCCCTGGACCGGTACGCGGACCGTAGTCGGAGATACCTTTATCGAATCGTCCCGGAGAATCTTGCGGGTTTCGTTTACCATTTTCATCTCCTCCTTGGTATAACCGGTATCCAGAAAAGAATCTATATGAGGCAATATGTTCTGGTCGATAGGATATGGATATACGGCAGGATACTCGCCCCATTTCTTGCCTGCTCTCTCGGCATTCATCTGGTCTACGGCCTTGTAGCCGGTTCCTGTAACCGACTGATATGTAGAGACAACTATTCTTTTTATCTTGTATGCCTTATGAAGGGGAGCAAGAGGCATAAGCATCTGTATTGTTGAACAATTCGGATTTGCGATAATGTAATCTTCCGCATCCAGCACGTCGCCGTTTATTTCAGGAATAACCAGCTTTTTCGTAGGATCCATTCTCCAGCATGAAGAATTGTCCACAACACGGCATCCGGCCGCAGCGAATTTCGGAGCAAGTTCCCTCGAAGTGTCACCGCCTGCCGAAAACAATGCCAGATCGGGTTTTGCCGCAATCGCATCATCCGCACTTATTACCGTCCACTCCTTTCCCTTGAAGGTTATTTTCCTTCCGACGGATTTGGCCGAAGCCACAGGGAATAACTCAGACACCGGGAAATTCCTTTCTGCAAGAACTTCCAACATTCTAGTTCCGACCAGACCGGTCGCACCAACTACTGCTACTTTCATGTTAAATTGTTTTATATGTTTGACACTTGATTCTCTTAGTCGTCATATCGCACTTTTCATGTTTTTAAGGGCATCATCCAAATCAGATATGAGATCGTCCGCATTCTCCGTCCCTACTGAAAGCCTGAGCAGATTCGGATAAACTCCGGCAGCCACCTGTTCCTTAGGATTAAGCTGCGAATGCGTTGTCGAGGCAGGATGCACTATCAATGATTTCGAATCTCCGACACTTCCCACATGAAGGATGAGCTCCAGATTGTCCACCAGCGATGCCGCAGAATCGAAACCTCCCTTGACACGGAATGTCAGGACGCCTCCGAAACCGTTTTTAAGATATTTTACTGCCAGTTCATGGTACGGACTGCTGGCAAGACCTGCATAATTCACACTTTCCACTGACGGATGACCTTCGAGGAACTCGGCAATCTTCAATGCATTTGAACAGCACCTCTCGGCTCTAAGTGACAATGTTTCCAGTCCCTGAAGCATCAGGAATGAATTGAAAGGAGAAGCGGCCGGTCCGAAATTCCTCAGTCCGTCTACCCTGACCCTGCCTGCAAATGCCGCATTCCCGAATACTTCAGTATAAATAAGGCCGTGATAACTTTCAGCTGGCGCTGCCAGAAGAGGATATTTGTCTGCAGTCCATTCGAAGTTACCGCCATCGACTACGACTCCCCCGAGAGCCGTCCCGTGACCGCATATCCATTTCGTCGCGGAATGGACCACTACATCGGCACCCCACTCCACCGGCCTGAAGAGATAACCGCCGCAGCCGAAAGTATTGTCAACTATCACACAAATCCCTTTTTTGTGGGCCATTTCTATGATAGGTTCATAATCAGGTACATTGAATGCAGGATTACCGAGATTTTCAAGATAGACAGCCTTTGTCCTTGAATCTATCAGTGCCTCAAGATCAGAGACATTGTCGCTCGGAGCAAAACGGACCTGTATTCCCATATCCCTCAATGAAATCTCGAACAAAGTGAAAGTACCTCCATACAGATACGGAGATGTCACTATATTGTCTCCCGAAGAACATATGTTAGTTATCGTCAGAAAGACAGCCGACTGTCCGGATGCCGTGGAAACGGCTGCTACGCCGCCCTCGAGGGCAGCCATTCTCTTTTCGAAAACTTCATTTGTCGTGTTGGTTATCCTCGTGTATATATTGCCGGGTTTCTTCAATGCGAAAAGGTCGGCACCGTACTGCATGTCATCGAAAACATATGCGGTACTCTGATAGATAGGGACGGCCGTCCCTTTTGAAACAGGATCAATTTCCTGTCCCGCCCTGAGTTGCAAAGTCTCGAATTTATATTCCTTTTTCATATTGTCAGTCATTTCTTTAACATTCTGTTGATTATATCTCCAAGCTGTCCGCTTTCGATAAGGAAACCGTCATGGCCGAATCTGGATTTTATTTCCACATATTCTGCAGACGGTATATGTCCGGCCATGTACTTCTGCTCTTCGACCGGGAACAATCCGTCGGAATCGATACCGACAATAAGGGTATCTGCCCTGACCTTGCCCAAAGCCTCCGGAACACCGCCGCGGCCACGGCCTACATTATGGCTGTCAAGAGCATAAGTCAGATAATAATAAGTATAAGCATCAAACCGGTCTATCAGTTTTTTCCCCTGATACTGCTGGTAGGAACAAACCTTTGACGCAAACATGAAATCAGAGTCCGGATCTTCCTGTGTAGCATTATAGCAATGATAGTTTCTGTATGAAATAAGTGCTATTGCACGGGCACATCTCAAACCGGTCTCGCCTCCTTTAAGATTTTCGTGCAAGCGGAAAGAAGGGTCGGCCTCAAGAGCCATCCTTTGTGATTCATTGTAGGCTGTCACCCATGGTGTAACTTTGGCGCCGCATGCCGAAATCAATGCCTGACCGACAATGTCTGGCTCGGTTATCACCCACTCCAAAGCCTGGAAGCCCCCGATTGAACCGCCTATCATAATGTCTATATGATCTATCCCAAGATGCTTTCTGACAAGTATGTTGGCATTAACTATATCCCTTACCGTATATTTCGGGAAATCGAAAAAATACGGTCTTCCGGAAGACGGAGAGACGGAGGCAGGAGAAGTAGTCCCGTACGGAGAACCGAGAATATTGACACAGATGACATAGTATTTGTCAGGATCAATCGTTTTGCCGGTACCGACAAGTCCCGGCCACCAGTCTTCCGGATCCGAATTCGCAGTAAATGCGTGGCATATCCATACCACTTTCCGGTTATCGGTTCCAGCCTCGTACTGGCGTTCCGATGAATGGTAAACTATAGTGAGATTCTCTATCTCCTCACCTGATTCAAGTATGAATTTACCTTTATGGTTGTATTGTCTCGATATCATAAGTCCTTTAAATTGTCATAGAATAATTTGTTTCCGAACGCCGCCCGAACATCCCGTAACGGTCACGGCAGATAAATCACGCATGCATCTCAGCGATGCATTCGTTTGGACTTCATTGATATTAAAGAAAGATTTTGCATAACCATACAAAGTTATGAAAAATTAATACAAGAACAATATGTTCGGCATGAAACGCCCTAATTTTAAATTGTTACCGGTAAAACGGGGCACACCTTATACGAAAAAGGCATCTGCGGTAATGCAGATGCCTGATTTAAAGAGTGGTCCCAACAGGGCTTGAACCTGTGACCCCCTGATTATGAGTCAGGTGCTACTAACCAACTGAGCTATGGGACCTGAATTGGGATTGCAAATATAGATAATTTATCTCATTCTGCAAAGTTTTTTTTTAAAAGAGGGACTCAAAAGTAAGTTTGGGCCCTGTCCAATAATACAGAAGAAGAGGATGACCTCTGTTCCTTATGGTTTTCGGTCACCCTCCTGAATTATTTATGACTGTTCATAAGAACAGGGTCAAAGTCAGACTTTGATTTCAACTTCGACACCGCTCGGCAACTCAAGTTTCATAAGAGCGTCAACAGTTTTCTGAGTTGACTCGTAAATGTCCAGCAATCTGCTGTATGAATTCAACTCAAACTGCTCGCGTGACTTCTTGTTTACGAAAGTCGAGCGATTGACAGTAAATATCTTCTTGTCGGTAGGAAGCGGAATAGGACCGTTCACACGTGCACCCGTAGAAGAAACTGTCTCAACGATCTTTCTTGCTGACTTGTCAACAAGCATGTGATCGAATGATTTTAGTTTAATTCTTATTTTTTGGCTCATATCGTATTCTTAATATACCAATTAAACTTCACTGTTACTCGTCCTCATCGACATTCTTGTAACCGCTCTTCTCGATGACTTCCTTAGCAAGGTTTGCTGGAACCTCAGCATAGTGGTCAAATGTCATTGTGCTTGTCGCACGACCTGAAGAAATCGTCCTCAAGATGGTCACATAACCGAACTGCTCTGCAAGAGGAACATAAGCTTTGACAATTCTTGCTCCGGTAGTGGAATCCATCGCATTGATCTGTCCCCTTCTGCGGTTGAGGTCACCTACGATGTCACCCATATAGTCCTCCGGAGTAACAACTTCCAAAGACATGATAGGCTCAAGAAGCACCGGTTTTGCCTTAGGGCATGCATGACGGAATGCCTGACGGGCACAGATTTCAAATGAGAGCTGGTCTGAATCGACCGGATGGAAGGAACCGTCCTTCAAGGTAACCTTCAATGAAGGAACTTCGTAACCGGCAAGTACACCGTTGGCCATTGCCGACTTGAAACCCTTCTCCACTGACGGGATGAATTCTTTAGGAACATTACCTCCCTTAACCTCGTCAATGAACTGAAGTCCGGTCACGCCTTCGTCTGCAGGTCCTATCTCAACAATGATGTCGGCAAACTTACCGCGACCTCCTGTCTGTTTCTTGAAGACCTCACGATGCTGTACAGTCTGTGTAATCGCTTCCTTGTAGTTAACCTGAGGAGCACCCTGGTTGATATCAACCCCGAACTCACGACGCAGGCGGTCAACAATGATGTCAAGATGAAGCTCACCCATACCGCTTATGACTGTCTGACCTGTCTCATGGTCTGTCTTTACAGTGAAGGTCGGGTCTTCTTCAGCCAACTTGGCCAAAGCGATGCCGAGCTTGTCAAGATCCTTCTGGGTCTTAGGCTCAACTGCAAGTCCGATAACCGGATCAGGGAATTCCATTGACTCCAGCGTGATAGGATTCGTTTCGACACAAATGGTGTCACCTGTACGAAGGTCCTTGAAACCTACAGCCGCACAGATGTCTCCGGCCTCAACGAAATCAATAGGATTCTGCTTGTTGGAGTGCATCTGGTAAAGCCTTGCGACACGCTCCTTCTTGTCAGACCTGGTATTCAATACGTAAGAACCTGCATCCAGTTTTCCTGAATAAGCCCTGAGGAATGCAAGACGGCCTACGAACGGATCGGTAGCAATCTTGAACACCAAAGCGCTGAACGGTTCCGATGCCTTAGGTTCACGTTTCTCTTCATCCCCAGTCTTAGGATTTGTTCCGATAACGGCACCTTTGTCCAACGGTGAAGGCAGATAACGCATAACGGCATCAAGAAGGAACTGGACACCCTTGTTCTTGAATGAAGATCCGCAGCAGGCAGGAACTATCGACATGTCTATGGTAGCCTTCCTGAGAGCAGCTATAAGCTCGTCCTCCGAAATGGAATCCGGATCCTCAAAGAATTTCTCCATCAGGGACTCATCATATTCGGCTGCGGCTTCCACCAGTTTCTCCCTCCACATGGCAACATCATCAGCCATTTCTGCCGGAACATCAGTAATCTGGTAGTTTACTAGTTCTTCACCGTTATCATATATGATTGCCTTGTTGGCGATAAGGTCAACAATTCCCTGAAATTTATCTTCAGAACCGATAGGAAGACAGATAGGAACTGCCCTTGCTCCGAGCTTTTCCTTGATTTCCTCGACTACGGCAAGGAAGTCCGCGCCCACACGGTCCATCTTGTTAACATATGCAATCTTCGGAACCCCGTACTTGTCAGCCTGACGCCATACAGTCTCGGACTGAGGCTGGACACGGCCTACTGCACAGAAAGTCGCAACAGTACCGTCAAGGACGCGCAGAGAACGCTCAACCTCCACGGTAAAGTCAACGTGACCCGGAGTATCGATAAGATTGATCTGATAAGTATCCCCTTTATAATGCCAGAAAGCTGTTGTGGCAGCGGATGTGATTGTAATACCACGCTCCTGCTCCTGTACCATCCAGTCCATCGTGGCAGCACCTTCATGAACCTCTCCTATCTTGTGTGTCTTACCTGTATAGTAAAGGATACGCTCTGAAGTTGTTGTCTTACCGGCATCGATGTGAGCCATGATACCGATGTTTCTGGTGAATTTAAGATCTCTTGCCATTTTTGTCAGATTAGGGGATTAAAAGCGGAAGTGTGCAAATGCCTTGTTGGCCTCTGCCATTCTGTGCATATCTTCTTTTCTCTTGAATGCCGCACCTTCGCAGTTATAGGCAGCAATGATTTCTGCACATAATTTTTCTGCCATGGAGTGGCCGGAACGCTTGCGGGCGAATACGATCATATTCTTCATTGAAAGTGAAATCTTCCTCTCCGGGCGCACCTCCGTAGGCACCTGGAAGTTGGCTCCACCGATTCTGCGGCTTTTAACCTCAACCTGAGGAGTCACATTTTCGAGAGCTTTCCTCCAAATATCTAGAGGAGCCTTGTCAGAATCTTTCATCTTCTCGCCTACCATGTCAATGGCATCGTAAAAAATAGAATACGCGATACTCTTCTTCCCCTGCAACATAAGATTGTTCACGAAACGGGTAACCATCACGTCGTGATACTTCGGA
>CASGDV010000067.1 GCA_949300335.1 uncultured Bacteroidales bacterium
ATTGGCTCCAGTTGGGTCCAAAAATGAAAAAAGGGGCTCCGAAACGGAGCCGAAAATATAAAAAGATGAGTTCGATCGGAAAAACAACAGGGACAGTCTGCCGATTGACTCATAATGACGGAATTAAACGACAGTCCCTAATATAAAGACTGGAAACAAGAAGAAGGCGACCAGAAAGTCATAGACTTACGGTCGCTCTCTTTTTTTAATGCGGTTGGGATGACATCGTCAAACTGAATCCTTCACACCTGACGGTGAGCCCTCTCCCGCTCACGAAGTTACATGCAGCTATGGTTTTCTCATGTCACCCCGATTTCTTAAAAACGCGCACAAATGAACTGTGTACCACTGAACGCGGGATGAAGCACCGAAGTAACTGCCCATCGGACCGGAGGCTGCCTTCCGGGACATCAGGTTCAGTCACGGCTTCAGAAGGTTCCGTCTGTGCTCAAGACGAAAAGTCGGCATTGAGTTTGATCTCGTTGCATTTGCGTAAATCTCAGGAAATACATAGTTGCCAATGACGGACATCAGTGGAAACGGCCATTTGAATGCGAGTCTGACTGTCGTACCCAGAAAAGAACTCTGTCTCTCCCGCTTCCTTACTCCCCTAACAGGGGCTTATGTGGGATCCGATTTTAGCGTCAGTTATTCTCTATGAGAGCAAATGACAAATCTCCCTTGCAGCAAAGTTTTCCATCTACTTTGAGAGAAGCTTCGCAGAAGAAAAGTTGACCTCTACGATTTATGAGCTTTGCAGTGATTTCGCATACATCTCCCGGGCGGACAATGTTCTTGAATTTAACATTGTTTATTCCGCTGTAAAGTGTAGTCTTGCCCACAATTTCGTCTTTAACTAAGAGAGCACAGCTCTGGGCCATTATTTCGCACTGGATTACCCCAGGTACGATAGGGTTTCCTGGAAAATGTCCGCGGCAGAAGAACTCGTCTTCCTTAATCGTGTATTTTCCGTGAGCTACGCCATCCTGGTCAATCTCAATCTCATCGACAAGCAACATAGGCTCTCTATGAGGGAGATACTTTTTTAATTCTTCTTTGTTCATTTTTTTTATAGCATTTAGGTTTTAGCTTGTAAACTTATTCGACGCATTTCCTGAAAGCGACACAACCGTTATGGCCTCCGAATCCTAATGAATCGGAAATCGCGATTGTCAGTTCAGACTCTACAGCTTTATTCGGAGTATAGTCAAGGTCACATTCAGGATCAGGTGTGTCAAGGTTGATTGTAGGAGGGATTATTCCGTTCTTCAAGGTGAGAATGGAAGCGATGGCTTCAACGGCTCCTGCAGCACCGAGCATGTGTCCTGTCATGGATTTTATTGAACTGATATGAGCCTTTTTCGCTTCTGCTTCACCGAGTGCAAGTTTGTATGCCTTCGTTTCTGAAGAGTCATTCAAGGCTGTTCCCGTTCCATGTGCATTTATGTAGAGCTTGTCATCCTGAGTGTAGCCGGCTTCATCAAGTGCCATCTTTATCGCTGCCGACTGTGTTACTCCGTCAGGTCTTGGAGCCGTAACGTGATGTGCATCGCAGGTATTGCCGTATCCGCATATTTCCGCAATGATGTTCGCTCCACGTGCTTTTGCATGCTCGTATTCTTCAAGAACCAGTATGCCGGCACCTTCCGCCATGACGAATCCGCCTCTGTTTGCATTGAAAGGAAGCGAAGCATATTTTGGATCTTCGGATCTTGAAAGCGCTTTTGCATTGGCAAAACCGGCTATTCCGAGAGGAATTGTCGCAGCTTCAGCACCTCCTGCTATGATTGCGTCTGCATAGCCGTGTTTAATTGCTCTGTATGCCTCGCCGATCGCATGTGTCGACGTAGCGCAGGCAGTGACTATCGGAACGCACGGGCCGCATGCACTGTGCCTTATTGCTATGTTTCCTGCAGCGATATTTGAAATCATGGTAGGAATGAACAATGGTGAAATCCATTTTGCCCCGTCCTTTATCATTTTTTCAGTTTCCCTGTACTGGATGGAAAAACCGCCGATGCCGGAACCTACATAGACACCGAGTCTGAAAGGGTCGATATTGCCGTTTTCTGCACTTGACAAACCCGCCTGAGTCATGGCTTGATATGCTGCAGCTACTGCAAACACCGTGAATTTGTCCTGTTTTCTTGCGAATGCGGGTTCTATACCGTATTCTGCCGGATTGAAGTCCTTGACCTCTCCCGCAATTTTGACCGGAAGGTCATCGGTAGGGAATTCCTTTATGAAATCAATTCCGCAGACTCCGTCAATGAGATTCTTCCAGAACGTTTCCACATTGTTTCCTACCGGAGAAATCACACCGGTTCCTGTAATGACAACTCTTTTGTTCATATATTTATCGTTTTTTTACTTTTATTTGAGGAGTGAAGCCGTGTTTGACAGAATCTTTTCAGCACCGCAGATCAGGTCTTCTACAATAGCCTTTGCCGGTTCGATTTTCTTTACCATTCCCGCGCATTCTCCGGCCATGTAGCTTCCGTTAGGATCTCCCTCCTTGACTGCCTTGCGGAGAGCGCCCGTTCCGAAGGAAAGAATCTCTTCCGGTTTGACGTTAGGATCGGCCTCCATCTTTGCAAAAGTCTTGGAGAACGGAGTCTTCAATGAACGGACAGGATGACCTAGAGTCTTTCCTGTAACAATCGTTGAAATGTCGCTGGCCTTCAGAATCTTGTCTTTGTAATTCTGATGGGCCGTACATTCTTCTGCAGACAGAAATCTGGTTCCGACCTGAATTGCATCGGCGCCCAGTATGAATGCGGCAGCAGCACCTCTTCCGTCACAGATACCTCCTGCAGCAATGACAGGAATGTCCAGAGCATCGACAACCTGCGGAACAAGAGAGAATGTGTGCAATTCCCCTACGTGTCCGCCTGATTCGGCACCTTCGGCAACTACCGCCGTAGCTCCTATGGCCTGCATCTTCAGAGCAAGCGCAACCGATGCAACGACCGGAATCACCTTTATTCCGGCTTCCTTCCAGGCATCCATATACTGGGCCGGAGAACCAGCGCCTGTGGTAAGAATCTTTACCCCTTCTTCAATAACCATCTGTGCTATTTCTCCTGCATTTGGAGCCTGAAGCATGATGTTTACACCGAAAGGTTTGTCTGTCAGTTCTTTGCATTTGCGGATCTCATTTCTTACGGCTTCCGTGCCGGCATTTATAGATGAAATGAGGCCAAGACCTCCCGCATTTGAAACGGCTGCGGCAAGAGACGCATCGGCAACCCATGCCATTCCTCCCTGGAATACGGGATACTTAATGCCAAGTATCTCACAAATTTTACTTTTAATCATATCTGTTGATTTATAGTTAATACACGTAATTAAAAATGCAAATATACAAAAATACTCATATTACCATTCCATCACCAGTGCTCCTGATACGAAGCCGGCTCCGAAGGCGCTCATGACCACGGTTTCTCCCTTTTTCAGGATGCCTTTTCTCTTGCATTCGTCAAGAAGTATCGGACAGCATGCGGAAGATGAGTTCCCGTGATCCTCGATATTGGTCGGGAATTTTTCCGAAGGCTGCCCAAGGAACGATGCAATTGTGTTGATTATTCTCATGTTGGCCTGATGCAAAAGGAAATGGTCGACATCACCGGCTTTCATTCCGAGTTTGTCCATCAGATAAGTTATGTCGCCGCTCGATGCTTTGACAGCGAATTTGAACACATCCTGTCCTTTCATCTGGAGAGGGATGTTCTGTTCTTCCTTTGTGGCATACGGAGTAGGCTCGAGAGACCGGATCTGATAAAGCTTGTCGGTAGCACTTGCTGATGAAAGCTTTACCCCCTTGATATTGTCGCCTTCAGTCAGGACTGCGGCGCCGGCTCCATCCCCGAAAAGAACGCAGACCCTCCTGTCTTCCCAGCTTGTCATTCTCGTCGGTTCCTCTGCACAGACAATCAGCACGTTCTTTACCTTTCCGGCAGCGTAGAAGGATTCTGCCATTTCCACGGCATATATGAATCCCGCACAGGCGCAATTGATATCTATACACGGACAGGTCGCTCCGATTCCTCCCTGAATGATGCAGCTGAGCGACGGAGTGATGTATTCATTCACAACATTGGAACATATTATGAAATCCAGGTCCGCTGCAGACATTCCGGCATCGTCAAGCGCTTTTTTAGCAGCTTCCACTGCCATATCCTCCAATTTCTCGTCGGATATGACATGCCTGGTCTTGATACCAGTCCTGGTGTATATCCACTCATCACTCGTATCCAGAAATTCGGATAACATTTCATTTGTCACCACTTTCTTCGGAAGGACACTTCCGGTTCCTATAATCTTCATACGTCTATAAAATTAGTTACGATGTTTCTCCACAAAACGGCGCAAAAGTACTTACCCTTTATATATAAATAAAATCTTTGTGGCGAGTTGTCGCCGATATGTGGTGATAATCTCTCTATCACCGCCCGCAATGTGGCAAATTTTATTTATTTGTGGCAAAATTTCGTATATTTGCGTAATGAAATGGGTTGTCTATGAATAAGAAATTACCGGATTATCTTCTTGAGAAGTATCAGTTGGTAGGAACAGTAACTTTCACCTTCCTGTTCGCCGTCGTGTTTCTCAATCTCTATATCCCGTTTTCGGATACGGCATGGTTCAAACTCGGCAATTCCGTGCTATTCCTTTTTACAGCCGGTTTCATGGCAGTTTCCCTGCTGTTTGTCATATTGAGCCGGGTTCTCATGTACAGGACAAGGAAGTATTTCACCATGACATATCTTAAATATGTCCTCTGGTGCATAGCCGAAGTTGTTGTGGTCTGCGCCTTCTATACGCTGGTTACCATGGACGTGCTTGGAAATCCTTCAGATTCACCTCTGGAGATTTTCGGCAGGTCATTGCTTTACGGAACAATTTCAATCATCATCCCGTACATCATATCCGCCATGTACTTTGCAATTATTGACAAGAACAAGACGATAAGGCTGATGAACTGCAATAATGTGGTTTCCGACACGGAAACGCACACAGACAACAGGATAACGCTATTCGACAACAGCGGCGCACTCAAACTTTCCGTTAAGGCGTCGAATCTGTTTTATGTGGAATCGGATGATAATTATGTGAAAGTATGGTATTCCGATGCCGCCGGTGAACTGAAGATGTACATGTTGAGATGCCGGCTTAAAACCATCGAGGAAAGTTTCAGCGGAACGTCCCTGATAAGGTGCCACAGAAAATATGTGGTTAACATGGATAAGGTGAAGGTGCTCAGAAAAGAAAGCGACGGATATTATCTTGACCTCGATGACGAATCGATACCTCCGATATCCGTCACCAAGACATATGAGAACAAGGTTCTCGGCTATTATTCTGGAAACAGGGCGGATTAGCTTATCTTCTTCTGGCTTTGCGCAGTCTTTGCGATGACAATACCATGGCTTCGTCAAGCATTATGTTGCGCGCAGCCAGAAAGTCGAGAATCGCGGCAATCAGCGGAAAAACGGCGCATAACGAAAATACCATTTCATTCTTGTGGTTTATGAAATCGAATACCAGCCATCCCTGGAATCCAAGCAGGAGAATGCCTGCAAGTATCGCGACTCTCATCTGCAGCATGCGGGCCTTGAATGCAAACAGCGCGCAAACATTGGCAGTGAGCACCATTATGTTCAGAATGAGATAAGGAAGTTTTTCGGAAAACCGAATGGTCTCTTTTGCTCCTCCTTCTCCTATTATGGTGGCCATATTGCAGAAGAACAATGATATTATAAGCCCTATGGCGATTGCCAGAAAAAGTGTTTGGATTCTCTGCCACATACTCTCAATTTTTTTTCAGTTTGAAATACAAAAGTAGGAATAATCATAATAAAAAACTATATTTGATGCGAAGGAGTTTATAAAAACAGTTTTTTTCATGTTTTTATGAACGTTTTTTTATAAGTATTCAAAACGGATTTATTATGAAGATAGCTGAATCTGAATTGATCATCAATGATGACGGGTCGGTCTTTCATTTGCATATGAGACCTGAAGAACTGGCCGACAATGTTATACTTGTGGGAGATCCCGGAAGGGTCGACATGATCGGCGAATATTTGCAGGACAAGGAATTCCGTCATGAATCGAGGGAATTCGTGTCTATTACCGGAAAATACCGCGGAAAACGTATTACTGTCCTTTCTACAGGTATCGGTACCGACAATATCGATATCGTCATGAATGAATTGGATGCTCTTGCCAATATCGATTTTTCCACCCGTGAGATAAAGGAAGTCAAAAAATCCCTGAATATAATCAGGATAGGTACTTCAGGTGCGATACAGCCGGATATACCTATCGGATCTTTTGTCTTTTCACATGTCTCCATAGGCTGTGACGGCCTGATGAACTGGTATGCCGACAGGGACAGGATAGCCATGCCTGAAATTGAGGAAGCCTTCAAAAAGCATGTCGGATGGGACAGACACCTTCCGGACCCGTATTTCGTCGGCGCCGGAAAGGGAATGATTGAAAAATTCCGTGACTCCACAATAAAGGGTATGACAATTGCCGCTTCAGGATTCTACGGCCCCCAGGGCAGAGTGCTGCGTATGCCGCTTGCAATGCCGGATATGGTAAGCAAGTTCGAATCATTCAGATTCGGAGACTGGAAGGTTACCAACTTCGAAATGGAAGGATCCGCCATAGCAGGAATAGCGGCACATCTCGGACACAATGCCGGAACGGTCTGCTGCATAATTGCAAACAGACATCTTAAAAGCAGCAATCCGGATTACAAGCCGATGGTGCGCAAGCTTGTAGAACTTGTATTGGACAAGCTTTCCGAATGACGCGATTATACTTTACGGGGATATTCATTCCCCGTAAAGTTCTTTTCTTGACTGACTTCCGGTATTCTTCCTTATTGCGGAGTCTTCGATTACCGCATCCACGGTTTTCTTCCTTCCTTCCAACACGTTGGCCTCGAGGAACAGCAGCTGGTCTCCGAAGCTCTGGCACATGGCGTTCGCTATTTCGTGGCCATGATCCAAATATCTGAAAATGGAGTAGTTGTATCCGAATTTGGCAAATCTCTCCGCAAGTTTGTCAGAGCCGAAAAATCCAAGATTGAAGAATCTGATCTGCTTGTAGTTTACCAGTTTGTCGGACGTCCCGTGCAGCATCATCGTAGGAGCCGGTTCCTCGGCATATTTGACCTTGCCCTTTCTCGACAGTATTGCTCCTGCAAACGAGATTACTCCGGCATACCTGAAATTTTCCGGGAGAATATCCGCATATTCCGTTCTGTTGCACAATTCGTATTCTGCCTGCATGACGGAAATAGCTCCTGCAGAAGAGCCGCTTATTACTATATTGTCCGGATCTATGCCGAGAGTTTCCGCATTCTCGATGATATATCTGGTGGCACTGAACAAATCTTCCACTGCAATATGTATGGCATGATCGATTGCGTTCACCTGTGCTATCCCCACCTTGTTGCTGCCTTTCAGCCCCAGCCTGTAATCTATCGCGATTATCCTGTAGCCGTTTTCAGTCATCATCCTGTACCATGGAAGATAGGTCTCGTCCGATCTGCTGCCGTTTATGAATCCTCCTCCGAACATGAATATTATGGTAGGCTTTTCCTTCCCGTCTGCAGTGACCTTGCTTCTTGCATCAGGCTCGTACAGGTCGAAAAACAGGTCGCAGGTATCCCTCCTTTCGAACAGATAGGTGTTGTCGGGTGTGATTACGGGTTCCGCCGCAACTATGTCGTTTGTCTGGAAAATAAACAAAGACGTGAGTACGGCCGCAATGATTCTAAAACTTTTCAAGTTCGGTCTCATATCTCAAAATTATATGTTATATGTTGATTGCTTTCATGATGTCTTCCGGAACATGCGCTATCTTCCACGGAGAGTATGAGGACAGTTCTTCTTCTGTCCTGAATCCCCATGTTACGCCTATTGTACGAACTCCGGCGTTCAGGCCAGTCTGCATGTCCACATCGGAATCTCCAGCATATATTACATCGTTCCTGTCCGCTATTCCGGAAACTTCCATGATTTCGTATATTATTTCCGGGTCCGGTTTTATCGGTTTTCCGTCTCTCTGTCCCAGAATGCAGCTGAACCGGTACTTTCCGAAAAAGTTCCTGACAAGTTTTTCCGTGCCGTCCTGATATTTGTTCGATGCTACGGCAATCTTAATGTTTGCCGCTTCAAGCTTGTCCAGAAGTCCTGTTATCCCGGGATACGGTTTTGTGCAATCGCATTTGTGCTTTTCATAATATTCCAGAAAGGCTTCCTTCATCCTCGCAATGTTTTCCTCACTGCGCATACCTTCCGGAAGTGCAGCCCTGAACAGGTTGCAGATTCCGCGTCCGACAAAGCCGTTGTATTTCTCTATGCCGTGTTTCGGAAAGCCGCAATGTTCAAGCGCGTGATTGCATGCATTCCCCAGATCTTCTATCGTATTCAGCAGTGTTCCGTCAAGATCGAAAATAATTAATTTCATTTCACTTATAATTGTGCTTTACTATGGCACAAGCTGTCTTTACCTTTGTATCGTAAATCAAGTTGAACCATTAAATGATACCATATCATGGAAACTACTTTCAAATATATCAAAAAAGTCAAGAAAACTGACATTTTCACGGATTCCGTGAAAAAACTCATTCCGTCGGAATCATATGAAGCCCTTATGGGAATCATAAGGGATATGGATCTCGAAATAATGAACTTCGAATCGTCTATCTGATTGTCACTACTACAGTTTCCTTGTCTTTGCCCATTCTGACATTCAGTTTGCTGTCCGAATTTCCGTCAGCATGCTGATTGCCGTGAAGAATTCTGTAATCGATGATGAATTCGGATACCGGGTCCTCTATATATCTGCGGATTGCCCTTTTGAGAGGCCTCGCACCATATGCCTGGTCATATCCGGCTTCGGCAATCATATCGATTACAGCAGGGGAGACATTGAGTTCGAAACCTTCCTCTTTTATCCTGGATTTCAGTCTTCTGATTTCAATCCGGACTATTTTAGATATATCTTCCCTTCCCAGAGTATGGAAGTATATCAGTTCATCTATGCGGTTTATGAATTCCGGAGGAAAAACCTTCTTCACCGCTTTTTCGAGTATCGATTTTCCGCGCATGTCATCCAATCCGGACGAAGAACCGAAACCGATTCCCCTTCCTGTCTCCTGAAGCTCCCTGCTGCCTACATTGGATGTCATTATTATGACGGTATTCCTGAAATTTACCGTACGTCCGTTGCTGTCGGTCAGACGGCCTTCGTCAAGAACCTGAAGAAGCAGGTTGAATATGTCAGGATGCGCCTTCTCGATTTCATCAAGAAGCACGACGCAATACGGCTTTCTTCTGACCTGTTCGCTGAGCTGCCCGCCTTCGTCGAAACCGACATATCCCGGAGGAGCGCCTATCAGTCTCGAAGATGTGAATTTTTCCGAATATTCGCTCATGTCGATTCTGACAAGATTGTCCGGTGAATCGAAAAGATATTCCGCTATGGCTTTTGCCAGCTCTGTCTTTCCCACTCCTGTGGGCCCGAAGAACAGGAATGTTCCTATCGGGCGCATCGGGTCCTTTATTCCGGCCTTGTTCCGTTTTATTGCCATGACCACCTTTTCAATGGCTTCATTCTGGCCTATTACCCGCCCGGACAGCCTTTCATGCATCCTGCTTAGCCGGTTCCATTCCGATTCTGCTATTCTGTTGACCGGAACCCCGGAAATCTTCGATATTACTGATGCAATGTCATCGCTTGTAACAACTCCGCACCTTTTACCCCGTACTGAAGACTGTCTTATCCTGACCATCGAACCGGCTTCGTCCATGGCATCTATGGCCTTGTCCGGCAGACTTCTGTCGGTAATATACCTGTCTGCAAGAGTTACGCACGAGTCCAGTGCCCCGTCGGTATATGTCACATGGTGGTACTTTTCATAAATGTCTTTTATATTCCGGAGTATGGCCCTCGTCTGGGAAACGGAGCAAGGTTCCACGTTGATTTTCTGGAAACGTCTGTCCAGCGCCCCGTCCTTTTCAACGATTTTCCGGAATTCTTCGTTCGTGGTGGCTCCTATGCAGTGTATTTCTCCGCGGGCAAGAGCCGGTTTCAGCATATTTGCTGCGTCCAGGCTTCCGGAAGCGCTACCTGCACCCACGATGGTGTGGAACTCGTCAATGAACAGTATTATGTCCTTGTTTTCAGTAAGCTCCTTAAGTATGGCTTTGAGCCTTTTTTCAAAATCTCCCCGATATTTCGTTCCGGCAACTACGGAAGCTATGTCAAGAGAGATGAGACGTTTCCCTTCCAGTACCGGTGGGACGCTGCCGGATACGATTCTCCGGGCGATTCCTTCTATGATTGCCGATTTGCCTACACCAGGTTCGCCGACAAGCATCGGATTGTTCTTCTTTCTTCTTCCGAGAATCTGTATCACGCGGCTTATTTCGTCTTCACGTCCAATGACAGGGTCCAGTTTCCCATCCATGGCTGCTGCCGTAATATCATGGCAGAACTCCTCAATTGCAGATTTTTCCTCGTTCCGGCTCTGCGTGTCCGCTCCGCTTTCATTCCCGGACTCCTCTTCCTTCGGCTTCCCGTCGCTGCTCTGGGAAAGGATTCCGCTGCGCAGCATGTAGCCGGATACGCGTCCGTAGTCTATACCGATATCCCTGAGATATGTAAGCCCGTATCCTCCGTTCCCTCTGAGGAGAGCCAGCAGCAGATGTTCGGAAGAGGCCTCCCCGCTTTTCATTCTTGCCGCTTCCAGCATCATGAAACTCAGGGTGTTATGTGCTCCTCTGGAGAATGTGACCTGTTCTATTTCCGAGTATGGGATATGCTCGTTTGTAAAAATCTTGCTGTCGATGAATTGTTTCAGTTCGTCCGTGTCCGCATCAAGCCCTTTCAATACGTCCAGGGCAGTGTTGTCCCCATGCCTTATGATGGCCAGGAACAGATGGTCGGGAGCAATTCCGTAGCTGCCCGTTCTCATCGCTTCATCCCTCGCGTAATTGATGATGGAATTCAATTCCGGTGATATCCTTATTTCCATACGTTGATAGAATCTGCCGCAAAGTTACTAAGATTATGGATATTCTCTAACCTATGATTTGATTTTGTTGCAGAAAGAAAATTTTGTAACTTTGCAGACTATGTTACATGTAAAGAAAGGATATAAAACATATGGAGAACGAAGTTAAAACGGGGCGTATTGAGCAGGTGAACATTGACCAGCAGATGAGAAGTGCCTACATAGACTACTCGATGTCGGTCATCGTTTCCAGGGCTCTGCCCGATGTCCGTGACGGAATGAAGCCGGTTCACAGAAGGGTGCTTTTCGGAATGGACGGTCTCGGCCTGAGTTATTCGGGGCAGACAAAGAAATCGGCGAGAATCGTAGGTGAAGTTTTGGGTAAGTTCCATCCGCACGGTGATTCCAGCGTCTATGACGCAATGGCGAGGATGGCGCAGCCGTGGAGTCTGAGATATCCGCTGGTATTCGGTCAGGGAAACTTCGGCTCGATGGATGGCGACCCTGTTGCGGCGATGCGATATACCGAGGCCAAACTGGCCAAAATATCTGAAGAAGTTCTGGCCGACATTGACAAGGATACGGTCGATTTCCAGAATAACTTCGATGATACTCTTCAGGAGCCTACCGTACTTCCGACGAAGATTCCCCTGCTTTTGCTGAACGGATCGTCCGGTATTGCCGTGGGAATGGCGACGAATATGGCTCCGCATAATCTCAGCGAATGTTGTGATGCGATATGTGCATATATTGATAATCCGGACATAACCGTCGATGAACTGATGCATCATATCAAGGGACCGGATTTTCCTACCGGAGGCATCATAATGGGACGTCAGGGAATCAAGGATGCCTTCGAAACTGGAAGAGGGCGCATAGTCATCAGGTCGAAGACCGATATAGAGGTAAGTGAATCAGGAAGGGAAACCATAGTCGTCACGGAAATCCCTTATATGGTCAACAAAAGGGAGATGATCGAAAAGATCGCCGAACTGATAGAGGAAAAGAAGCTAGAGGCCTCATATATCAATGATGAATCGAACAGGGAAGGGGTGCGTGTAGTCATCAAACTGAAAATGGGCGCCAATTCGAATGTCGCCCTGAATACGCTGTTCAAGTATTCTCCTCTCCAGTCAAGTTTTTCCGTGAACAATGTCGCTCTGGCCGACGGCAGGCCGAAGACATTGAGTCTGAAGGATATGATCAGATATTTCGTGCAGCACAGGCATGATGTAATCGTGAGAAGGACCAAGTTCGATCTGGACAAGGCCATGAAGAGGGCGCACATTCTCGAGGGACTCCTGAAAGCGCTTGACGTTATCGATGAGATTATCCGGATAATCAGGGCATCGAAGACTGTGGATGAGGCACGCGGCGAACTGATGACGAGATTTGACTTTTCCGAAGCCCAGGCTACGGCTATCGTGGAGATGAGGCTCCGCCAGCTGACCGGACTCGAGAGGGAGAAGCTGCAGTCTGAATTCGACGAACTCCAGAAATTCATCAGATACTGCGAGGATATCCTTGGCAGCTATGAGCGCCAGATGGAGGTCATCAAGGAGGAAACAATGGAAATCAAGGCAAAGTACGGAGACGAAAGAAGGACCGACATAACATATTCGGCGGAAGAGTTCAATCCTGAGGACTTTTATGCAGATGAAGACGTTGTAATCACGATATCCCATCTCGGTTATATAAAGAGGACGGCCCTGACGGAGTACCGCACGCAGAACAGAGGCGGTGTCGGAATCAAGGGAGGCACTACAAGGGACGAAGATTTCATCGAGCATATATATGTGGCGAACATGCACAGTACAATGCTTCTGTTCACACAGAAGGGACGCTGCTACTGGCTCAAGGTATATGAAATACCCGAAGGTTCCAGAGCTTCCAAGGGAAGAGCTCTCCAGAACATCATAAATATAGAGCCTGATGACAAGCTGAAGGCATATATCAATGTTAAGAACCTCAAGGACAGCGATTACTGCAACAGCAACTGTATAATTCTTGCGACCAGACGCGGCATAGTGAAGAAAACCTCTCTGGAGGCTTATTCACGTCCTCGGGCAAACGGTGTCAATGCCATAACAGTCAGGGAAGGCGACGAACTCCTCGAAGCTGCCATGACGAACGGCTCCAGCCAGGTGCTTCTTGCCGGGCGGAACGGACGCTGTGTCCGGTTCGACGAACATGATGCAAGACCGTTGGGAAGGACCGCTTCAGGTGTACGAGGAATCAATATTGATGAGGATGATGAAGTCATAGGTATGGTCTGTGTCGACCCTAATGCCGACGATGCAGCCAAACATACGATTTTGGTCGTGAGTGAGAACGGTTATGGAAAGCGTTCCGAACTTGAAGAATACAGAATCACAAACAGGGGAGGAAAAGGCGTAAAGACCATAAATATAACGGAAAAGACGGGCAAACTGGTGGCCATCAAGGATGTAACCGAAGACAACGACCTTATGATAATCAACCGTTCGGGCTTGACTATCAGGATGTCCGTATCCGACATAAGGATTGCCGGAAGGGCTACCCAGGGAGTGAAACTGATAAACATTAAGGACGGCGACTCCATCGCTGCGGTTTCACCGGTGAGCAGGAATGAAAACGAAGAGCCGCAGGCCGGTCCGGATTCTGCAGACTCATCTGCCGTACAGACGGGAAATGCCCAGTAAATGGAAAATATAATTTTAAGTTCATATTAAATTCTAGATTTTATGAAAGAAATTTTGATCGCATTGGCTTTGATTTTCTCATTGCAGATTGCTGATGCACAGGTTAAATCTCCTTCTGATGCCAAGAGGGCTGTTGATGCTGCCGAAGCGGCTGCCGCAAATCCGAAGAAAGCTGCCAAGGTCGCAACTTGGACAAAACTGGCTGAGGCTTACATGTCAGCCTATCTCGCTCCTGCCGGAAGCGCATGGGTAGGTGCCGGCCAGCAGGATATCCAACTGATAATGGCTAATGAAAAGCCTATTTCATCCGAGTCAGTAGTAATTTCGGGTGAGCAGTATACCAAGCAGATATATGAAACGAGAAATTATTATTTCAACGGCGCAGGTATACTGTCCATCATCGAAGTTACTGCACCGGTTATCGACAATCCTCTCGGAAAAGCTCTCGACGCATATGTAAAGGCCTACTCGGTGGATGCAAAAAAATCGAAGACCGATGATATCGCTGCCGGAATAAAGAATGTTTCTTCTAAATATCTTGAAGAAGGCATGAACAAGTATATGCTCGGCGATCTGAATGCAGCAAGCATCAACTTCGAAAAGGCTGCCGATGCTGCGGCAACCGAACCTTGCAGCTCAATCGACAGCATGGCTCTTTACAATGCCGGATTCACGGCATGGATGACCCAGAATTATGAAAGGGCAAAGGGATTTTTCGAAAAATGTGTCGAGATCAAGTATTACGAAAACGGTGAATCATTTGCGAAACTTGCCGATTGCTATGCCAAACTTGAGGACAAGGAGGCGGCAAAGGCAACTCTCGAAAACGGATTTACGGAGTTCCCTCAAAGCCAGAGTATACTTATCGGCCTCATTAATTTCTATATCGAAAGCGGGGACAATCCTGAAAGACTGTTCACCCTTCTCGATGAAGCAAAGAAAAACGAACCGAACAACGCTTCGCTCTATTATGTTGAGGGAAATATTTACAGCGAACTCGGGAACAGGGAAAAAGCACTGGCATCCTATGCAAAATGTGCTGAAATCAATCCTGAATATGAGTACGGTTTCATCGGAGCCGGCATCATGCTGTACAATGAAGCTCTCGAGCTGCAGGAAAAGGCCCAGAATGAACTTGACGATGAAAAGTATATGAAACTTGTAGATGAGTTCGAATCAGTCCTGATGCAGGCTATAGAACCGTTCGAGTCGGCATACAAGGTCTGCAAGAACGATGAAGTAAAGGTTAATATCGCCGAATATCTGAAAAACATCTATTACCGTTTCAGAGACAAGGACGCAAAATATGACGAGTCTTACAAGATGTATGATGAAGTTGTAAGGACAGGAGTTGTCAAATAGTATCGAAGGCCTTTACTATTTTGCATACCAAAGGGTGTCGCACTATATCTTCGTTTTTGAACTGGATATATGCGATACCCTTTATGTTTTTGATAAGTTCTATTCCTCTGATCAGGCCGGAATCCGTTTTATTCGGAAGGTCTACCTGGCTGGCATCTCCTGTAACTATGAATTTTGCATCCGCCCCCATTCTTGTCAGAAACATCTTCAGTTGTCCCAGATTTGTATTCTGTGCTTCATCCAGAATCACGCAGGCCCTGTCAAGCGTCCTTCCACGCATGTATGCAAGCGGAGCTATCTGTATGGTTCCGTCAGACATGAATTCCTGAAGTTTTTTTGGCGGAATCATGTCCCCGAGTGCATCATAAAGAGGCTGAAGATAAGGATCCAGCTTGTCCTTGAGGTCTCCCGGAAGAAAACCGAGCCTTTCACCTGCCTCTACAGCCGGGCGTGTCAGGATTATCCTTCTGACCTCACGGTGTTTCAAAGCTCTTACGGCCAATGCTATTGCAATGTAAGTTTTTCCAGTACCTGCGGGACCTGTAGCGAAAATCAGGTCGTTTTCAAAATAACTGCGGACCATCTTTTCCTGAGTCTTGTTTCTTGCCTTGATCGGCTTCCCGTCAGTCCCGTATACGATTACGGCATTTCCGTCGATTTTGAATCTGTCTGCAGACCGGTCGTCTTCAAACAGATCTTCCACATCATACGGAGTAAGGCTGGATTTATGTCTTCTTCTTTCCTTTAGCATTTCCAGTTTTATATCGAAGTCTTCGATGTCGCTTCCCTTTCCGTCCAGAAAAATCTCGAAACCTCGTGCCGTAACCTTGAGTTGCGGATAATAGCTGCACAGGGCTTCAAGAATTTTGTTTCCGGCTCCGTATATTTCGACCGGATCGATGGCTTCGAGTTTGATTGTATGTTTCATTCTGTCAGAAATTTATTGTTCATACGATGAAAATCACAGATATTCATGCCGCGTTTCACCAGTCAGTTCAAGAACTTGATTATATGTGTCGATCATCTTGTAATAGTCGGAACTGTCATTCCAGAGGGACTTCCTGTTCATGAAGCTTTCTACCGGAATTATCGTGTGGCTGTCACAGAATCTCCCCGGAAGCGACACCCACAGATACGTGAATTCAGGTTTCAGGACTTCATGCATGACCTTGTCGGAAATGACGGTGATGGTGACCATGAGACCGATTCTCGTATTCCCGGCACTCATGTTGGAAATTGCGTTTCCTACGGAATATATTACGGGTACACTCTTTCCTTCATGACTGAACATGCAACTGTCCTGCACAACATGCGGATGGCTTCCTACAATAGCATCGGCCCCTTTGCCGACAAGCCATCCGGCAAATTTCTCCTGACTGTATGAATGCCGGTTATTGTATTCGGTCCCCCAATGAGGCAGTACGATAGTGACATCGGCTTCTTTTTCTGACCTTCTTAGAGCACCGGACAATAAGGCGGTATCGGCCATCATATATACATATGGAATACTGTCGTTTATCCTGGTGTTTGTCCCGTAGGTAACATTGATGAAAGAAATCCTTATTCCTTTTCTGTTCATGAATAAAGGTCTTATGGACCTGTCGTTCATTGAAGTCCCGGTATGCCGTATACCTTCCATGCTTTCATATATGCCTACGGTCCTTTCTATACCGTGTTTTCCCTTGTCGAGAATATGGTTGTTGGCTGTCAGGAAAACATCAATTCCGGCACCGGCGACAGCATCTGCATATTCGTCCGGTGCGGAGAATGAAGGATAACCGGTATACGGTTTTCCTCCGAGACTGAATTCCATGTTTGCCACGGCTATGTCAGCTGAGCGTATATCTTCCCCGATATGACTGAAGTATTCGTCAAATGAATATTTGCCGTTCCTGCCGGCATTTTCAATCTGGGCCCTGTGCATCATGATGTCGCCGAGAATGACAATCTTGACCGTATCTTTCCGGTTCAGCCTGTCCGGAGATGTCATGGCGACGCTTTTTTCATAAAGAAAGACATCATTCACAACAGTCTGGGCATTGCAGACATGCAATGAAATGACCAGCGCGGCGAATGATAACTGTAATTTAAATGACATAAAGCATGATGTTTTCCGTCTCAAGCCTGATTTTCAGCCAGTTGGTGAGTGTTGACTTCTCGTTTTCCGACATCGGTTCTGCAGCTTTCACAACAATCAATATTCCCTTGTTTTCCTGCCATGTTCCGCTTTGGACATTAGCACCCTTGGAAATGAACATTTCCTTGACGTCAGGATATTGGCTTACTACTTCTTTGGTAATCTGGGCATATGGCAGTTCTGATTCTTCTGCTTTCCGCAGTTTTTCTTCAAGGACTTTTATTTCCGAATCCCTCTTGCTTATTTCCGAATCCGTCCTTTCATATATTCCTTTCACGATTTCCAGTTCCCTGTTCTCGCCGGAGGTCGAATATTCGGTTATGGTCAGCTGGTCTTCGGCTATACCGAAAGACTCGGCCGACTTTATCATCTCTTCTTTTTCATTTGCGGTCAAAGGTTCACCTGCAATGAAAATTTCCACTTTTGAACCCTTATGGTGACTGATTTCATAATCATAGATATATCCTCCGTACCTTGCCTTGTTTGCCTCTACGAATTTGTTGACGTCATTGCCGAAATTGTTTTCCTTTATCATCACGAATGCCGACCATATGCTTGGTATGATCATGACAAGTGTTATTATTGATACTATCCTCTTAGTCCTGTGTCCGGTCTTTTCATCGGCAAACTCGATATTGGAGAACTGGAAATATTTGACTGCGATATAAGTGGCTACCGTAATGAAGATGCAGTTTATGAAGAAAAGGTAAAGTGCCCCTACAAAATAAACCAGATTTCCGCTCGCAAGTCCGAAACCTGCGGTGCAAAGCGGAGGCATGAGTGCCGTGGCTATGGCTACTCCGGAGAAAACCGTACCCTTTTCCTTGCGGCATTGTTCGAAAATACCGGCAAATCCGCCGAACAATGCTATGAGTACATCATAGATGGTCGGATTGGTTCTTGCCAGAAGTTCGGTAGGATTGGCAAGACTCAGCGGGGTAATCAGAAAGTACAGGAATGATGCGACAAGGCTTATTATCACCATCACAACCAGATTCTTGAGAGCGTCCTTCAAGAGCATCGTGTCATTTATGCCGAGCCCGAGGCCCAGTCCGAAGATAGGCCCCATAAGCGGTGATATGAGCATCGCTCCTATTATTACCGGTATGGAATTTACATTAAGCCCGACAGATGCTATGATTATCGAAAATGCCAGAATCCAGGCATTCGGCCCCTTGAAAAAAATATTGCTGCGGATGGATTTTCCGGCTGCTTCAGTATCTATATGATCGGAAAGGTTTGCGATTGAAAGTATCTGCAACCATACGCTATTCAAAAAAGACATAACTGTAATGATTTTGATGCAAATATATTAATAATTTATTTTGTCGAGGAACAATAAATGGTTAAATTTGCGAGCATGTGCAAACTGTTTTGATATGAATAGATTAACCGTTATTTCGATTATGATGCTGCTTCTGACATTCAGCAGTTGCGATTTTTTCCGTAAAGTCGCGGGACGCCCTACGGCCGAGGAATTGGAAGCCAAGAAATCGGAGATTCTCCATAATCAGCAGGTTCAGCAGGCCCGCATCGATTCCCTGATGAAGGTGAAGCAGATGCTGGCGGATTCCATTGCGGTGCTTGATTCCCTCAGGGAAATGAAGGGAACCATATTGAATCCGTCCTCGTTGGGAGGCTTGTTCAGTACGAAACTGGAAGCCAGATACTATATAATAGTAGGAGCCTTCAGGAGCAGGGCAAATGCCGAAGCGTTGCTTTCCGAGGCTTCGGATGCCGGTTTTTATCCTGCAATTGTAAGTTTCAAAAACGGTCTGTACGCTGTAGGGGTGGCTCCGTGCAATACTCTGAGTGATGCTTTTCTGTCTTTGAAAAGCGTTATGAGAGAAGACTTTTGTCCGGATGACGCCTGGATTTTGGTAAATGAATAATTTTAGTTTTTTTTCGATGGGCAGACTGATGTTCATGTCCTTATTCCTGTTCGCGGCGACAATGTCTTTCGCCCAATACAGGACAGACAAGGTTTACGAGTCTCTGTATGACAGCGAGACCGTTTCGTATTTCAAAAAGCATGTTTCCTATCTGTCTTCCGACGCTTTGGCGGGGCGGCGGGCCTGTTCCGAAGGTGAAAGGGCTGCGGCCGGCTATCTGTATGAACATCTGAAGAAAGCGGGAGTCGACATGCTCGTGCCAGAGTACGGCGATGAGTTCGGGATAGTTCAGGACGGAGGTGATACTCTTGTCTCGAGGAATGTCTATGGCTTTATACAGGGTTATGACAGGACACTTCGCGACAGATACATCGTAATCGGTGCCAGAATGGATAATCTGGGAATAAACGAGATGACTGTTGACGGGAAAAAGGTTACGCAGATATATAACGGAGCAAATGGCAATGCCTCAGGTATGGCCATGCTTATAGAACTTGCCAAGAAATTGAGTACAAATTCTATAATCCTCAGGCGTTCCGTCATATTCATCGGTTTCGGTGCTTCGTGCAATTCCTATGCGGGAGCATGGTATTTTCTTAACAGGGCTTTCAAGGATACAGCCAATATCGATGCAATGATCAATCTGGACATGCTCGGTCTCGGGACTGACGGATTTTATGCCTTCACTTCTTCCAACAAGGACCTGAATGCCATGATTTCCCGGATGGAAGGCGAGTTGCAGCCAGTACATCCCGTGCTGACTGCTGCAGAGCCTTATCCGTCCGATCACCGGGCATTTTATTCCATGGAGAAGCCTTCCGTGATGTTTACGACCGGAAAGTATCCCGAGCACAATACTCCGAAGGATATAGAAGATATCATCGATTATGATTCCATGGAAAAGGAACTGGAATACATATACAATTTCTCTGTGAATCTGACCAATACCGAAGGACCGATCTACTTCCGGAATCCTGAAACTCCGGCAAGAGGACCGGCATATGATGATGTCGTGCCGTATTTCGATTGTGACCAGAGACCGATGTTTCTGAACAGTGCGGATCCGCGCCAGTTTATGGAAAAATGGGTGTATCAATATCTGAGGTATCCGGAAGAAGCTGTCAGGGAAGGAATTCAGGGAAATGTCATAGTAGATTTCATAATCGGCAAGGACGGCAATGTGACGGATGTAAGGGTAGTGAGAGGTCAGGATCCTTTGCTTGACGAGGAGGCTCTGAGGGTTGTCAAAGCTTCTCCTAAGTGGAGACCGGGGAGAGTCAACGGCCAGAAGGTCAGAACATCGATGACGATATCTGTGGAATTCAGATTGGAAAAGAAAGGTACCGGCAAGAGATTCGGAATTAAGAAATAATAAAAAACATACAATTGTAAAATGGAATACAATTTCAAGGAAATAGAAAAGAAATGGCAGTCCTGGTGGGCTGAAAAACAGACATTCAAGGTTTTTGAGGATGATTCTAAACCGAAATATTACGTGTTGGACATGTTTCCTTATCCTTCCGGTGCGGGACTGCATGTCGGACACCCGCTCGGTTATATAGCAAGCGACATCTTTTCCCGTTATAAACGTCTTTGCGGTTTCAATGTACTGCATCCTATGGGATATGACGCATTCGGACTTCCGGCTGAACAATATGCAATCCAGACAGGACAGCATCCTGCGGTCACTACCGAGAAGAACATAAAAAGATACAGGGAACAGCTTGACAGAATAGGCTTTTCATATGACTGGTCAAGGGAAGTGAGAACATGCGATCCCGGATATTACAAATGGACCCAGTGGGCATTCCTGAAAATGTTCGGCAGCTATTATGATAACGGAAAACAGTCTGCACGTCCCATCGAAGAGCTGACAGAGCATTTTTCACGCTTCGGTACGGAAGGGGTAGATGCCGCATCTTCTGAAGAAATGAGTTTTACTGCAGAGGAATGGAACGGCATGTCGGATAAGGAAAAGTCAGATGTCCTGATGAACTACAGAATAGCTTACCAGGGAGTGACATCCGTAAACTGGTGTCCAAAACTGGGAACAGTCCTCGCTAACGATGAAGTCAAGGAAGGCTATTCCGTGAGAGGTGGTTTTCCTGTAGAGCAGAAGAAGATGACCCAATGGCAGCTACGGGTGTCGGCATATGCCGGACGTCTTCTTGATGATCTTGAGACCCTTGATTGGACAGATTCGCTGAAGGATATGCAAAGAAACTGGATCGGACGTTCCCAGGGTGCAGAAATGGTTTTCAAGGTTAGCAACGGAAATCAGGAATATGACATGGTAATTTTTACCACAAGGGCGGATACTGTTTTCGGGGTAACCTTCATGGTGCTTGCACCTGAAAGCAACTGGGTGGACCTGCTGACTACGGCAGACAGGAAAGCGGAAGTCGAAGAGTACCTCAATATGGTGAAAAAGAAAACCGAACGTGAGAGGATAGCCGAGACAAGGAAGGTAACCGGAGTCTTTTCCGGATCATATGCAGTCAATCCGCTTACCGGAAGCAAGGTTCCAGTATGGATATCCGAATACGTGCTCGCAGGTTACGGAACGGGAGCAATCATGGCAGTGCCGGCCCATGACAGCAGGGACTATGCCTTTGCGAAACAGTTCAATCTTCCGATGATACCTCTGATAGAAGGATGCGATATATCCGAATCCAGCTTCGATGCGAAGGAAGGCATAATGTGCAATTCCGGTTTCCTTAACGGAATGACAGTCAGGGAAGCCATACCGGCAGCGATAGACTATGTGGAAAAACATGGAATAGGACGGAGGAAAATCAATTACCGTCTGCGTGACGCTATATTTTCACGGCAGAGATATTGGGGCGAACCTTTCCCTGTCTACTTCAAGGACGGAATAGCGACTCCGATGAATATGGAAGACCTGCCTCTGGAACTTCCGGAGGTGGACAAATTCCTTCCTACGGTGACCGGCGAACCTCCTTTGGGACGGGCAAAGAACTGGACCATTGACGGCTGGCCGATTGAAAAAAGTACAATGCCGGGATTTGCGGGCAGCAGCGCATACTACCTCAGGTACATGGATCCGCATAATGACAATGAACTTGTAAGCAGAAAGGCGGATGAATACTGGAGGAATGTTGACCTTTATATCGGCGGAACAGAACATGCTACCGGACATCTTATCTATTCCCGTTTCTGGAACAAATTCCTGTACGACATGGGATATGTCTGCGAAAAGGAGCCTTTCAAGAAACTTATCAATCAGGGAATGATTCAGGGCCGTTCTAATTTCGTATACAGGATAGTCAATACGAATACTTTCGTCTCAGCAGGACTGAAAGACGGTTATGAGACGACTGAAATCCATGTGGATGTGAATATAGTCCATAATGACAGGCTGGACGTTGAAGCCTTCAGGAAATGGATGCCGGATTTTGCCGATGCGGAGTTCATTCTTGAAAACGGCGAATATATATGCGGATATGCCGTAGAAAAGATGAGCAAGTCGATGTTCAATGTCGTGAACCCGGATATGATCTGCGATACTTACGGTGCAGACACACTGCGTCTTTATGAAATGTTCCTCGGGCCTCTTGAACAGTCGAAACCGTGGGATACCAAGGGCATAGACGGAGTCAACCGTTTCCTCAAGAGGGTATGGCGCCTGTTCTATGACAGGGACGGACTCATTGTCACCGATGAAAAACCGACTCCTGCAGAATTGAAGACATTGCATAAATTGATATTCAAGGTAAGGACGGATATCGAAGCATTTTCATTCAATACCGCCGTCAGTGCATTCATGATAGCAGTAAATGAATTGTATGAACACAAATGCTCGAAGAGGGAAATATTGGAACCTCTTATTATCCTTCTATCCCCTTTTGCTCCGCATATTTCGGAGGAACTCTGGCAGACTCTCGGACATAATGACAGTATTTCCTTTGCTGCCTTCCCTGAATATGTTGAAGCCTATACCGTAGAGAACCGCTGTACATATGCGGTATCATTCAACGGAAAGACACGTTTTACAGTAGACTTGCCTAAAGATATGTCCAGAGAGGATGTTGAATCACATGTCCGTTCCATGGAACAGACAGCCAAATATGTGGGAGGCGGTTCAATAGTCAAGGTTATTGTAGTACCTTCAAAGATCGTGAACATAGTTGTAAAATAGATCAGATATTATCCTATGAAACGTATACTGTCAATCGTTGCAGACTATTCCATACTGACGTTCGGAATAATTCTCTATTGTATGGGGTGGACCTCATTCCTGATTCCGGGAGGCATTGCCAGCGGTGGAGGTACCGGACTTTGTACCATAATATACTTTGCTACCGGACTTCCTGTATCCTATTCATTTTTCGTCCTGAATGCCTTTCTCCTCATACTTGGGATTCTTGCACTTGGAAAGTCTTTCGGATTCAAGACGATATATGCCATAGTGATGTCCACGCTTCTTTTCGAGTTCCTTCCCAAACTGCCGCTGGTCGTCACGTTTGATGACAGGCTTATAACGGCGATAGTCGGAGGTCTTGTCGAAGCAATCGGAATAGGCATAGTACTGATAAGGGGAGGAAGTACCGGAGGCACGGATATACTGGCCATGATCATAAACAAATACTGGCCGATATCTCCGGGAAAAGTATATCTGTATTCCGACCTGTTCATTATCGCTTCGGTCCTCCTTATTCCGGACAAGACAGTGAACGACATGATTTACGGTTATGTGACCATGGTCACATTTTCAGTAACCGTGGATTTCGTGTTGCTCGGAAGAAAATCCACCGTGCAGATTCTTGTCTTTTCATCTAAATACAGGGAAATAGCTGATTATATGATAAAGGAAATGGACAGAGGGGTCACGGCACTGAATTCCGTAGGCTGGTATTCCGGCGAGGAAAGCAAGGTATTGCTGGTCATAGCAATGAAAAACCAGCTTTATCCGATAGTTTCAGCAATAAAGAAGTTGGACAGCAAGGCGTTTGTTTCCGTATCGTCTGCAACAAGCGTTTACGGAGAAGGTTTTGAAGAGATAAAGACAGGAATCAATCTGAAAAAGCCTAAAAAACTGAAGGAGGATAAACATGTCTGAAGAACTTTTCAAAAAATCATTCCTTACCCTGTTCAAGGAATATTGCCTTATTTCCATAGGTCTCCTGATTTATGTCATGGGGTGGGCTGTATTCCTTATACCCAACAATCTCGTCGGTGGAGGAGCTTCCGGATTGAGTGCCATCATATATTATGCGACGGGCTTGAAGATGGGTTACAGCTATCTGGTCATCAATGCCATTCTGCTTATAATAGGATTCAGAATTTTGGGGAACTCCTTCGGAGGAAAGACTATCTATGCTATTATCTTCGCTTCATGCATGCTCAATATACTGCCACCGGCAATTCCCAAGGATTTCATTGCCGAATTTGCAATAAGCAACGGCAAATTGATATGTACGATTCTGGGCGGAGTCATGTCAGGCGTCGGTATAGGAATGGCTATATCCCAGGGCGGCAGTACCGGGGGAACAGACATAATCGCACTGATTGTCTGCAAGTTCAGGAATGTATCTCCGGGAAGGCTTATTCTGGCAATGGATGTAGCCATCATATTGTCTTCGATGTTTTTCCCGTCCTATACGGAAACAGGTGAACTCGTACCCTTTCCTGAAAAACTCGCTACTGCAGTATACGGCCTGATTCTCATAACGGTCAGCGGTTATGCTGTGGATATGTACCTGTCCGGAAGCAAGCAGTCTGTGCAGATATTCATATTTTCGAAACGTTATGCTGAAATTGCTGATGCCATTACTGTCGGTCTTGGAAGGGGAGTGACGGTGATGCCGGCCAAAGGATGGTATACAAAGAATGAAAGCCATGTCCTGATGGTAATTGCCCGCAAGACGGATTTGAATATAATAATGAAATATATCAAGGCCATTGATCCAGGAGCATTCCTGTCCGTAGCTTCCGTGATGGGAGTATTCGGTCAGGGGTTCGATACAATCAAGGTCAAATCAGAGAAAAAGAACAAACAAATTTCACAGTAAATAATTTATGGCTGACGAAAAGATAATTTTTTCCATGAACGGTGTGGGAAAGATTCTTCCCCACAACAACAAGGTTATTCTGAAGGATATCTATCTGTCTTTCTTTTATGGAGCCAAGATAGGCATCATCGGTCTGAACGGCTCCGGAAAGTCCACTCTCATGAAGATAATAGCCGGAGTAGAGACCGGATATCAGGGAGAGGTCGTGTGGGCTCCCGGATATTCCGTCGGATATCTGGAGCAGGAACCGCAGATGAATCCCGACAAGACTGTGCTTGAAGTTGTTCAGGAGGGAGTTCAGGAAGTCATGGATTTGCTGAAGGAATACGAAGAGGTGAATCTGAAGTTTTGTGAACCTATGTCCGATGAAGAAATGGCGGCACTTATCGAACGCCAGGGTGAGCTTACTGAAAAAATCGAGCATTGCGGCGGCTGGGAAATAGATTCAAAATTGGAAAGGGCTATGGACGCGCTTCAATGTCCTCCTTCAGATGCGCTCGTGGCTAATTTGAGCGGTGGTGAGAGAAGGCGTGTCGCATTATGCAGACTTTTGTTGAGGCAGCCGGATGTCCTTTTGCTGGACGAGCCGACCAACCACCTCGATACGGAAAGTATCCAGTGGCTCGAGGCACATTTGCAGCAGTACAAAGGTACTGTAATCGCTGTTACGCATGACCGTTATTTCCTGGACAATGTGGCGGGATGGATTCTGGAACTGGACAGGGGAGAGGGGATACCGTGGAAAGGAAACTATTCATCATGGCTGGAACAGAAGAGCAGACGTCTCGAACAGGAGGAAAAGCAGGAGAGCAAAAGAAAGAAAACTTTGGAACGGGAACTTGAATGGGTAAGAATGGCTCCAAAGGCGCGTCAGGCAAAATCAAAGGCCAGGTTGGGTGCGTATGAGAAACTTGCCAGCGCCGATTCTAAAGCCAAGGAAGCGAACCTTGAAATATATATTCCGGACGGACCCCGTCTTGGAAACAAGGTAATAGAATTCAATGAAGTATCCAAGGCATATGGTGACAAATTGCTTTTCGAACATCTGAATTTTGTCCTGCCCCCTGCCGGAATAGTCGGAGTCATAGGTCCGAACGGAGCAGGAAAGACGACCTTGTTCAGACTCATAATGGGATTGGAACAGCCTGATTCGGGAACAATAACAATCGGCGAAACCGTCAAACTTGCATATGTCGACCAGCAGCATAAAAGTATAGATCCGAACCGGTCTGTTTATGATACGATAGCCAACGGAGCGGATTTCATAAAACTCGGTAAACGGGATGTGAATGCAAGAGCATATGTGTCAAGATTCAATTTTTCCGGCGCCGATCAGGAAAAGCTTTGCGGAATTCTGTCCGGAGGAGAGCGCAACCGCCTGCATCTGGCTCTTACACTCAAGGATGAAGGTAATGTACTTCTCCTTGACGAACCGACCAACGATGTGGATGTCAACACAATCCGTGCGTTAGAGGAAGGACTTGAGAATTTTGCAGGCTGTGCTGTCGTCATTTCCCATGACAGGTGGTTCCTCGACAGAATCGCAACTCACATTCTTGCCTTTGAAGGTGATTCCCAGGTATATTTCTTTGAAGGATCATATTCTGAATACGAAGAAAACAAGAAACGCCGTCTCGGAAACGAGGAACCGAAGAGATTCAAATATAAAAAGCTGATGGAAGATTGACGGGACATTTGCAACCGTTTCTGTCAGATTTCAATCATAAGGCCGACTCAAACGCAATTTTGGGCCGGCTTCTCTTTTCATGGTAATTTTTTCAACCCACGGTAAGCGTCTCCGGGATGCGTATTGTATAAAGAATTTGCGTCTTTAAAACTTTGTCAGAATCCGCCGTCAGAAAAAGTTGCCAGAACCACATCAGTTATACTGTTTTGTCCACATTACAACCGATAATGAATCATCGTAAAAGTTTGCGTGAGATCTCAAAGTAGGCGGTAGCGGAGATTTTACCAACTGGTTTTGTCCGGCTCACCAACCAAAAGTGTTCACATTACTCCACCTTACCCAGAATCATTCAGATTACTTATAAAAAAAATAATGAGACGTCGCCACTCACGTGGGGACACCTCATAACTAACCACATAATTAATAACACTAAAACTAATAACCAATAAGTTGTGAGAGTTTCAGAAGAACTCTTCGATCAACTCGGGTGCAAAGGTAGTGCTTTTTTTTATTTCTGCAAACTTTTTTTTGAAAAAAATGTTCGTACATGAATTAAAAATATATGAACTTTCATCCAAAAGTAGACTATTATGTCCAATGTTTGTCCATACCATTCGGAATGATGTTAATAAAAGGATTGTATCTTTTCCTAAACGTAACCTTGTGACTTGCAGTATCATCTCAGGAGAAGTGGCTTGGATCAGCCTTCCTGGAATCGTGCCTTGCAGCAATCTTCCTGAAGTAGTGTCCTGCAGCAGCCTTTCAGAAGTTGTGGTTTGCGGCGTAATAAAGATACCAGATAAATGTTGAAAGAGACCGGTTCACATTTTCCGTGAGCCGGTCTCTCTGGTGACCCCAACAGGATTCAAACCTGTAACCTTTTGATCCGTAGTCAAATGCTCTATTCAGTTGAGCTATGGGGCCGTTATGGTTTCTGAACAAAGTTCGTCGACCTTATGTCTTTAAGCATTTTCCTCGTTGAGGATAGCTATCTTCTTCTCTTTGATCCTTGCCTTCTTACCAGAGAGCTCTCTCAAATAGAAGATTCTTGCTCTTCTTACCCTACCATACTTGTTAACTTCGATAGAGTCGATAAAAGGTGAAGCGAACGGGAATATTCTCTCAACTCCGATGCCGTTTGAAACCTTGCGGATAGTAAATGTCCTGGTTGCCGGAGATGCACCCCTCAACTGGATAATTACACCCTTGAACTTCTGAAGTCTCTCCTTGTCGCCTTCCTTGATTCTGTAAGTGACGGTAACAGTGTCACCAGCCTTGAATTTCGGGTATGAAGCAACTTTCTCATTGGCGAAAGCCTGCTCTACTACTTTAATTAAATCCATATTTCAATAACTTTTAAGTGGCAACGTTGCATATTTTCCACCCGATGCAAGAGGTTGCAATAATTTTGGGACTGCAAAAGTACTAATATTTTCCAATTATGCAAAATAATTTTCTAATTTATTTCCTTTCTTGTCCCGATTGCCTTTCAAGCATGAATATTCTAGAACATGTCCCTCAGTTTCTCAAAGAAACTCTTGTCTTCCTTGCTTGGATTAGGTTTGAAACTGCTGCTGTTTCTGAGGCCCTCAAGCATTTCCTTTTCTTTCTTGTCGAGTTTCTTTGGAATCCATACGATTATCTTCACATACAGGTCACCGACTCCATAGCTGTTGTTCACAGTAGGAAGACCCTTGCCTTTCAGACGAATCACGCTGCCGGACTGGGTACCAGCTTCAATCTTGGTCCTGTACATGCCATCAAGACACGGAACTTCTATCTCGGTTCCCAAAACTGCGTCAATCACTGATATTACCTTGGTATATATAAGATTGTTTCCTTCACGTTTCAGTTCCGGATGCTCAATTTCATCAATTACGAGGAGCAGGTCTCCGTTTATACCGTTGTTCTTTGCGCCATGGCCTTCACCCCTGACCGTTATCTGCATGCCGGCTTCGACACCTGCCGGAATGCGGACTTTTATTGTTTCTCTCTTTCTGACCAGACCGGTTCCGTTACAGCTGCGGCACGGATTCTTGACAATCTTGCCCTCACCGTTGCATTGCTGGCAGGTCGAATAAGTAATGGTCTGTCCCAGAAAACTGTGTGCGACATGTTTGATCTGACCGGTTCCATGACATGACGGGCATGTGATAATATCCGAACTGTTTACAGCTCCCTTGCCGCCGCAATCCTGACACGGAGTGTTTCTTTCAATCGAAATTTCCTTTTCCACTCCCGTGGCTATTTCGTTTAGTGTGAGTCTTACCCTTGTACGTATGTCCCGACCCCTGTATACCTTCTGGCCCTGCCTCTGTCCCTGGCCGCCGAAACCGCTGAAGCCCCCGAATCCACCGAAGCCTTCAAAACCTCCGAAACGCCCTCCGAACAAGTCTTTAAGTATGTCATTCAAATCACCGAAACCGCCGCTGAAATCAGGTCCTGCCTGACCGTCCAGACCGGCATGGCCGAACTGGTCATATTTTGCCTTTTTGTCAGGGTCGCTCAATACCGAATATGCCTCGGCAGCCTCCTTGAACTTTTCTTCGGCTTCCTTGTTGCCCGGATTCTTATCCGGATGATACTGTATGGCTTTTTTTCTGTATGCTTTTTTTATTTCATCCAATGATGCTCCTTTGTCGATGCCGAGCACCTCGTAATAATCTCTTTTTTCTGCCATAATCCGCCTCCTTGTTTAATATCATATGCCTACGACAACCTTTGCGAACCTTATTACGGTGCCGTTGAGCATATATCCCGTCTGGACGACTTCCAGCACTTTCCCCTTGAGGTTTTCCTCCGATGCAGGAAGTTGTGCTATAGCCTCATGGAAGTCAGTATCGAAGTCTTTTCCGCATGCTTCGATTACGGAAAGACCTTTACCTTTCAGAAATCCCATGAGTTTGCCGTAAATCAGTTCGGTGCCTTCTTTTGCAGAATCACTGTCTGAAGTATCTTTCAACGCGGCAATCGCCCTTTCAAAGTCATCCAGAATAGGAAGAAGTCCGCTAATAGTATCTCTAGAAGCTGTATTCACAAGATCCAGTTTCTCCTGGGAAGTGCGTCTTCTGTAATTGTCGAATTCAGCCATCAGTCTCAGGTAATCATCTTTTTCCCTGGAGAGCTTTTCCTTGAGTTCGTCAAGATTCTTCTTCAATTCGGACACTTCCGAATCCGTACTCTCCTCTTTCTGCTGTTTCTCTTCCTTTTCCCGTGTCTTTTTCATTTCTTTTTCATTCCCGGCATCTTTCATGCCTTCACATGTATTTGTCATTTTACTGTCTTCAGTACTCTTGGTCATATCTGTAAATTTTTATGTTCATTGCAATCGGTATAATCCGTGCATGGCCGAAGCAAATAATCTGCCACATGGATATCGTCTGCCATATTGTCAGAATACTTTATCTGGCCGTTTGAAGATGACAGAAATCATCTGGATACCCTTCCTGAAGCTTCTCCTGCCATAAGCGCCTCAACTTCGGATACAGAAACCTGATTGTAATCTCCGTATATCGTATGCTTGAGGCAAGATGCCGCAGTGGCGAAATCAAGCGCTTTTCCATCGTCTCCGTATGTCAGCAACCCGTAGATCAGACCGCCCATGAAGGAGTCACCGCTTCCGACCCTGTCCACTATGTGTGTAATGTCATAGACAGGAGAACTTATGAACCTTTCCCCGTCATACAATAGGCCGCTCCATGTATTGTGGTCGGCATTTATGGAGCCTCTCACGGATGTCACTATCTTTTTTGCCTTCGGAAACCTCTGGTGCATAATTGACGAAATTTCCTTGAACTTGTCAGTGCTGCAGTTTGCAGTTCCGGCCCCGTTGCCTCCGGCCTTGATTCCGAAAACCATTTCCGCATCCTCTTCATTGCCCAGAATCACATCGCAGTATGAAACCAGTTTTTCCATTACTTCACATGGACGGGCGCCGTACTTCCAAAGATTTTTCCGGTAATTCAGGTCGCATGACACGGTTATTCCCTTTTTTGAGGCAGCAACGACTCCCTCCAGACACGCCTCTGCAGCACTTCCGCTTATTGCTGGAGTTATACCTGTCCAATGAAACCAGTCGGCATCGCTCAGGATATTGTCCCAGTCAAGCATACCTGGCTGTATCTCGGCCATAGAGGAATGGGCTCTGTCATATATTATCTTGCTCGGCCGGGCTACTGAACCTCTTTCAAGGTAGTAGATTCCCAGACGTTCTCCTCCGAAAATACAATGCTCAGTATCGACACCGTAGCTCCTCAGGTTCCTGATGCAGCTTCTGGCAATGTCATTGTCAGGGAGCCGGCTCACGAACCGGGCTCCTATACCGTAGTTTGCCAGTGAAACGGCAACATTAGCTTCCGCGCCGCAAAAAGTAGAATCGAAATATCCTGCCTGTGAAATTCTCAGGTGGTCAGGAGCAGAAAGCCGTAGCATGATTTCTCCGAATGTAATGACGTTAGGCATGGTCTTAACAATATTGTAATGATTATTTATCAATATATTTCACGGTTATATTTCATAACAATGGCCTTCGGACGTATATTTGCGCCCGAAAACAAGGCTCAACAAAGTCCAAATTTAACAATAATTGTAATTTCTCTCATGATGTCCGAATTTTTTATGTTTCGGAAGTGAAAAAAATTATTGTTTTTTGTTTTGTAAAAAAATGTTAAAATTTTGTTATGTTATGTTTTTGATATATATTTGCTTTCGATTTGAAATGATTTGCTTTTGAATCAAATCACAGCAAGGCCAAATAACTACATAACATAATTAAATAAATAAAACTGATAATGGCTAGTTTTTTTGATCCCCCATCAGCAAAGCCACTATTGTCCAAGGAGAAGATTTCCAAAGTATACAAATCCATGAGATTCAAGGTATTCATGGGATCTTTCCTTGGTTATGCGGCTTATTATCTTGTTCGCAAGAACCTTTCTCTGGCAGCCCCGGGTATGATTGAGGACGGCCTGGTTGACAAGGCCGGAGTCGGTATTGCCATGTCGGCTGTTTCCATTGCCTATGCTTTCAGCAAATTCATCATGGGAAGTGTTTCCGACCGTTCCGATGCCAGAAAATTTCTGGTTATAGGTCTGATTCTCGCTTCATTGACCATGATGTCTGTAGGATTGATTCCGTTCGGTACGAATCAGATGTTCAATGTAGCCGTTATTTTTATTCTCATGCTGATTGTCGGATGGCTGTCCGGTATGGGATGGCCTCCTTGCGGCAGAATCATGGCATATTGGTTCTCGCAGAATGAACGCAGTTTCAAGATGTCTGTCTGGAATACCTCCCATACCCTCGGAGGCGGAACTCTCGGCCTTCTTGTTACATTCGGCATGTTCATATTTGCCGGAATAGGAATAGAACAGACATGGCGTGCGGCTTTCGTCGTTCCTTCCGTCGTGGCACTGCTGATTGCGGCTTTCTGCTGGTGGGCTCTGCGTGACAGACCGGAAGCCTGCGGACTGCCTTCCATACAGGAATGGAGGAATGATTATTCCGGAGTAAAGAAAGCCGATGCTTCAGGAAAGAAGATACCTTTCAAGGAACTGTTCATCGATTATATATTCAAAAACAAGTTCCTTTGGGTAATAGCATTTGCAAATTCCTTCGTATATATGGTGAGATACGGTGTCGGCGACTGGGCCCCTATCTACCTTCAGGAAATGGATATCATGACTGCGGAGGAAAGCAATCTGGCTTTCGCCCTGCATAATTATGCCGGAATTCCGGGAACGATAATCTGCGGATGGATTTCTTCCAGATTCTTCAAGGGAAGATGTACTCCTCCGAATGTGATATTCATGGGAGCTGTCCTGTTCGGAACACTTGTCTACTGGCAGGCAGGCAATATCGCCGCATTGTTTGCCGGTGCATCTGCATCCCCTGAAGTTGTCGCTTCCGTTTCAAAGTTCCTCGTTTACTTCGCATTGGTTCTTGTGGGCTTCTGCATATACGGCCCTGTAGCCCTTATCGGAATACAGGCCTTGAACCTTGTTCCGAAGAACGCAGCAGGAACAGCAGCCGGATTTGTCGGGCTTTTCGGCTATCTTTTCGGCGATGCTATTCTGTCCAAACTTCTTATGGGAACGGTTGCGGAAACAACAGGATGGGAAATCACCTTCATAATGTTGTCGGCAGCCAGTGTGCTGGCAATGCTGCTGTGTGCGCTGACATGGAAAAGCGAGAAGAAATTGTCTGAAAATTAAAGATTGACTTTATGATGGATATCAGAACATCATGCCGAGTCTTGCTTGCCGTCCTGCTGATAGTTTCTGCGGGCTGCAGAAAGACTGACGAGCAGAAACCTGTTTTCGATGTTTCCGGAATCGTATTGCCGAAAACCATCAATGTACATGCCGGAGGAGAGGTTACCCTTGAGGTGATAAAACAGAAAGGGCCGGCTGCTACCGACATTGTCAGACTTGTTTCTGAAGCATCCGGAGCGGCGTCTGACTGTATGATTTCAAATGCGGGCCAGGATGAATTCACTTTTGTCCTGAATCAGACTGTAACCACCGGGCATTATACTTTCAATATTGTAAGAGATGAAGAGAGCCGGCAATTGGGAAAAGTGCAGATAAACATTCTGTCGGATGTTGACATACTGCCCGAGCCTGAAACTACGGTATACGGCATTGTCGAGTGTGAAGGAAAACCTGTTCCCGGAGTTGTCATTTCCGACGGTGCGGAAGTCACGGTTACTGATGAAAAAGGCATATACCAGCTTGTTTCCGAAAAGGAAAACGGCTATGTTTTCATGTCGGTTCCTAAGGGTTATAATCCTCAGACCGACGGTGTGCTTCCTAAAATCCATCAGTATCTGACCGAAAGTCCGGGAAAACAGGAAAGAGCCGACTTCATCCTTTTGAAATCTCCGGAACAGGGAAACCATGAAATGCTTGTTTTCGGAGACATACATCTGGCATCAAGAACCGGCGATGCCGCACAGTTCAGCGATTTTACGGATGATGTGAATGCTTATCTTAGTGCCAATGCCGGAAAAACTGTATACGGGGTGACATTGGGAGACCTGACATGGGACATATACTGGATGTCGAACGGATATGACCTGAACAGCTATCTTACCGACATAAACAAGATAAAGGGACTGGTAATCTATCAGACAATCGGCAATCATGACCACAGCTGTTATCTGGCCGGAGATTTCACTTCTGCCGGAGTATACAGAAAAGTGATAGGGCCAACCAATTATTCATTCAACATAGGCAGCGTACATTATGTGGTGCTGGATGACATCCGTGCGGACAATACAGGCAATATCAATGACTCCGACAGAGGCAGAAGACATTACAATGATCTGATTCCGGAGACTATATCCTGGCTTCGGAAGGATCTTTCATATGTCGATAAAGGGACACCGGTCGTTGTGGCGATGCATGCCCCGCTCCATGACGAATACGGCAATGTCACTCTTGACCACGGGTCTGAACTTCTGGATGTACTGAACGGTTACGATGTGCATTTCATGACCGGCCATACACACAGCATGTACAACGTCGAGGGAACCGGCTATTATGAGCATAACTCCGGGGCAGTCTGCGCCACATGGTGGTGGAGCGGATATGAGACTCCGGGCATACATATCAGCCGTGACGGAACTCCGGGAGGCTACAGGATTGTGAGTGTGAAGGGAAATGATTTTTCATGGGTCTACAAAGGCACCGGAAAACCTTTGGACCATCAGTTCCGGACATATGACAGAAACGAGATATGCATGACTGCCCTCAAATTTGTACCGGACGGTTCCCCCGCTTCGCGTGATACATTTTCCAAAGAGGCATCCGAATATGCAGATGCAAGGACGGACAACATCGTATATATAAATGTATGGGACTATGATCCGAAATGGACGATATCCGTTACGGAAAACGGAGCGGAGCTTCCTGTAAAACGCATATCCGCAAAGGATCCCCTGCATCTCGTATCATATACGGCAAAACGTCTGAACAAGGATGCCAATCCTACTTTCAAGACAAACATGACCGGACATATGTTCGAAGTTCAGGCATCGGCACCGAACTCTACGCTGGAAATAAAGATAACCGACCGTTTCGGCAGGGAGTATACGGAATCGATGGAAAGACCTAAGAAATTCGATATTGAAGCCTATAAATAGAATAGACATATACAACTTATTTTTAACAGCCAAAATAAAACCATTATGAGAAAAACAGTAAAACTGTCATCTCTGTTTTCAATTCTGTTCGGTTTGGCAATATTGACGGGATTCGCATCCAACGTCTCCCAAGCCCAGAACAGAATAAGCGGAACAGTGTATGACACGGAGAAGTCTGTGCCTATGGCAGGCGCAGCTGTAATCGTTGAAGGAAAGAATGAGGCTTCCATCACCGATATCGATGGAAAGTTTTCTTTGAATGCTAATGAAGGTGACGTTCTTCTCGTCCAGTTCATGGGCTATCATGACGAAAAAGTGACCGTGACAAGGTCGGCTGTCTATGAGATTGTCATGAAACCGGACAGCGAACAGCTTGAAGAAGTAGTCGTTACGGCTTTGGGACTTAAAAGGGAGAAAAGGTCTTTGGGATATGCGGCTACCGATGTCTCCGGAGAGCAGCTTTCCGCAGTCCAGAACAGCAACTGGTTGAGCGGTCTTCAGGGAAAGGTGGCAGGTGTACAGTTCAACAGTGCATCTTCAGGACCTATCGGTTCTCAGAAAGTTGTTGTCCGCGGTGAATCTTCCTTGAGCGGAAACAGCAGCGCCCTGTTTGTCGTTGACGGAATTCCTATTACATCGAGCGCTATTTCAAATGCATCCGGTTCTCTTTACACAAATCAGGATTCTCCTGTCGATTTCGGAGACGGCGCATCAGATATCAACCCTGATGATATCGAGTCCATTACAGTCCTGAAAGGTGCTGCAGCTACCGCACTGTACGGATCGAGAGCCGGTAACGGTGCCATAATCATCACTACGAAATCCGGCCGGACTACTAAAGGCATAGGGGTTACTGTAAGTTCCCAGTTTACGGCGGATTTCCCGGGATACTGGCCGGATTTCCAGAAAGAATACGGTTCAGGTTCGGATATGGGAGTCAATCCTTACAACTTCTGGGATGCCAGCATAAATCCTGAAGGCCAGACAAGAAACTACAGCCGTTATGCATGGGGTGAGGCATTCGGAGGAGGAAAACTCCGTTACCAGTACAACAGTTACAACTGGGAAACAGGCGAACTCGTTCCTACACCGTGGGAATATCAGGAAGACTGGTATACCGGTATTTTCCGCACTGGAATGACATGGGACAATACAGTCACCATAGAAGGAGGCAACGGAAAAGGAACCAGCGCCCGTCTTTCATTGAAAGATACGAGAAACGAATGGATACTTCCGAATACCGGATATGGAAAGCAGACGGTATCTCTTTCATTCAATACACAGATGTGCAAATGGATAAAGCTGAATGCAAAAGTCAACTATTACAGGACCGATTCCGACAACATGCCTTCAAGTGCATACAACAACAACTCGGTGATGTATCAGCTGTCCTGGAGCAAGAATACCGACAGCATGAAGGAATATTACGATGAATATTTCCTCGGAAGGTACAACAGCCAGACATATAACGATACCCAGTATCTCGTCAGCAACAACAACTATTACAACCCTTACAGGACATTGTATGAGATGACGAACTCTATGGACAAGGACAGATTCTTCGGTGTTGTAGGACTTACAATCGACTTTACGAAACACCTGACCCTTGATGTGAAGACAGGTATGGATATGGACAATGAGTTCAGAACCCAGCGTAAGCCGAAGATGAGCTACAACTATGCCGACGGATGGTACAGGGAGCAGAGCAATCTCAGAATGGAAATGAACTCCGACTTCATGTTGAAATATACCAACAGCTTCGTTGACGACAAACTTTCACTTACCGCAGCGTTCGGCGGCAACAACATGACATACAACCGCCGCAGCTGGAAATATACGATAGACCGTCTTGAAGTAGAGGACGTTTACAATACCATCAACTATCCGGCAGGTACTATTCCTGATATATCCACATACCGTTCCCGCAAATCGGTGAACAGTCTCTACGGACTCGTATCCCTCGGATGGAACGACATGGTTTATCTTGACATCACAGCCAGGAACGACTGGTCGTCTACACTGTCGCCGGGCAACTGGTCATACTTCTATCCGTCTGTCAGCGGCAGCGTCCTCTTCGACCGTATCTTTAATTTCAGCGAGAACATGCCTTGGTTCACATATCTCAAACTCAGAGGATCATGGGCAAATGTAGGTAAGGATACCGACCCTTATTCTATATCGTACGGATATACTTCGACAAACTTCCCTGGCGGTTACCGTCCTGCGGCTACAATGCCGAAAGAGGACCTCAAACCGGAGAATGTAGAAACATGGGAAGTAGGACTTGAGGCCAAGTTCGTCGACAACAGAATCGGTTTCGATGTTGCCCTCTATCAGACGGACATAACCAATCAGATATATGATGTCCCTTATGACTATATCACAGGTGCAAAATATTATACGGAAAACATAGGTCTGATAAGAAATAAAGGTATAGAAATCGCTGCCAGTTTCGTACCGGTCAAGACGAAGGACTGGACATGGAACATATCCGTAAATGCATCCCGCAATATCGGAAAACTCATGAGAATGTACGACGGCTGGGACAACAGCAACCCTCATCAGGCAGATTACGGAACGACTATCGGTAGCCGTCTGTTCATCTACAACTATGTAGGCCAGGAAATGGGACAGATCTGGGCAAAAGGTCTGGCACTTACTCCTGAAGGTTCCTACTATCTCGACGAGAACGGAAACAAGGTGGATTGCTCGAACCAGACAATCATAGATGCCAAAACAGGTCTTCCGAGCATGTCCAATGACCTCAGGTATCTGGGCAACGTAAACCCTGACTGGACCGGAGGTCTTTCGACTTCGCTGAGATGGAAGAATCTCACCCTGGGAATGACATTCTCCGCAGCACTTGGAGGAAAGACATATTCGGTAACGGCCGCTATCCTCGGATATCAGGGTAAACTGACAAACACTCTTGAAGGAAGGTATGACGGACTGATTGCACCGGGATACAATATCGTCGGAACGGATGAAAACGGCAACGCCATATGCGAACCGAACAAGACTCTGACTACCGATGTGCAGACCTATTGGAATCAGTTCAAGGGCAACAGATACAATTTCGAAGAATATACTTATAATACGTCATTCCTGAAGATGAAGGAACTCCGTATCGAATATAATTTCCCGAGAGCTCTGATCGAAAAGACAAAGGTGCTCCAGGGAATAACGGTTGCGGCATATGCGACCAATCTGTTCTGCCTGTCCAACTTCCCGCTTTTCGATCCGGAAGTAGGTTCAATGAATGGTGCCAATATTCTCAGAGGTATTGAATCAGGTTCTTTCCCTATGAACAGATCAGTAGGTGTAAATCTTAAATTGAAGTTCTAGAGGATTTTTATAATGTTCTGATGTAAAATTATTGACAGTATGAAACTAAATATTAGAAATATATTGATTCTCACCATGATGATGTTCGGGACGGCGGCCTGTACCCTCAATTTCGAGGAGATTAACACCAACCCCAACAAGATAACCCATGGTGACATAAAGGCCTACAACTGCTTTGAGCCAATTGTCTATGGCCTAGGCTGCAATTCCCAGGAGTATAACAGATTCTGGAACAATGAACTGATACAGGTCACCGCATATACTTCCGGACAAACAAGACAGGAGCACATGTATCAGGTTACTCCGGGAAACTGGCAGAGTGTATGGGACATGTATGCAAGATACGGAGGTGATGCACAGCACATGATTCAGCTTGCCCAGAAGGACGGAGACAAATATTTAGAAGGAATCGGATTGATTTTCAAGGTATACTGCCTGTCTAATCTGGCCAGCATATTCGGCGAGATTCCATATGACGAAGCTTATCAGCTCGGAGAGAATCTCCAGCCGGCCTTTGAAACCGAAGAGGTCGTTTTCGGAAAACTGATAAGGGATCTTGACAGTGCCAATACTATTCTTGCACGCGGCCCGAAGCCTGCGAAAAGCGGACTGGATCCGGTATACGGAGATGATGCGGCGAAATGGAGAAAGTATGCCAATTCGATGAAAATGAGACTTTTGTGCCGTATGTCGAATGTGAATGATACATATTGGAATGAAATACAGACAATGGTATCAAACCCTGACAAATATCCGGTATTTGAATCGAATGATGATGCGGCGCAGGTAGCATTCAAGGCTACTGATCCTTACATGTCATTCTGGGGGCAGGAAAAACTGACAAAGGCGGAATTTGTCGATTACAGGATGACTGAACAGGTCATAAAGATGATGGCTGTTTTTGACAAGGAAAACAATGTCACCTACAATGACCCGAGACTTCCTGTATGGGGCGCCCAGAGGGGCGGTATCTGGAAAGGTACTATAGCCGGATGTACAGAGGCACAGAAGTCTGAAGCCGATGAAAATGCATCCGTACTGAATTATGAGGTCATCTGCCGTGCTGACGCTCCTGCCATACTGATGGATTATTCTGAAATTCTGTTCATCTATGCGGAAGGCGTGCTCAAGGGCAAGCTTGCAATGTCCAAGACTGCAAAGGAATTATATGAGGAAGCCGTAACCGCAAATATGAAGAGATGGGCTGATTATGTACAGTACGGCAACAAAATCAAACCTATCCGGGATGCGGATATCAAGGATTTTCTCGCTTCCGACCTGGGCTCCTTCGACAAGGCTGGTACAGATGGAAACCTCTACAAGTCTCAGGAAGAATTCGTGCTTTCACAGAAGTGGCTGGCCCTGTTCACGATTGGTTGGGAACAATATCATGAATGGAGAAGAACCGAATATCCGATATTGACCATAGGCGACGGAACCGTACTGAACGATTACGAACTGCCTACACGTTTCGGTTATCCTAACTTTACCGAATCTTCCAACAAGGAACATGTTGCCGAAGCCCTTCAGAGAATGGGAGGCCCGAATGACATGCATACCTCACTGGTCTGGTCATACAAGAAATTGAACGGCGGCAACCACAGGAATCCGCATCCGAACCAGGCGAAATAACCCTAAGATGATTCCTAAAATTAAAATTCAGTACTTATGAAACGAATACAATATATCATATTTTCCGCTCTGGGCATATTGCTGTCAGTCATGTCATGCGAGCGGATTGACATCGTCGAGACGCCGGAAATAAGGGTTACCGACTCTTCGGACGAACTGGTTGTTTCCACTGCAGAAGTGAACCAGTATATTTCCGACCTGTCTTACTTCGAATATTCAGCTTCCGGAGATGAGAAAAATGAAGTTCTGGCAGCTGAAAAATTCAATGTCGTATCCAATACATCCTGGAGAGTTGTTCCGGTTGAGGAATATGACTGGATACGCACTTATCCTGAGTCCGGAGACAAGGAAGGTGTTTTCAGATTCTTTGTGGAAAGGAACAACAGTCAGACAGTCGAAAGAACGGCACGCTTTGAAGTATATATCAGCGACGGACAGCAGGAACGCAAGGTGGACGGGCTGATTACGGTCAATCAAGGCAAGTGTGTGGATTTCATGAAAGCTTCGTCAGCCGGACTCGAAATAGTATCAAACGATACCGGAAAGAAAACCATAACAATTACCTGCAACGTTCCTTGGGAATACGAACTTGTTCCTGATGCCAATTACGCTACTGAAAATCTTGACTGGCTGAAGGACCTGACACAGAAAACCGACGGCGTATCCCAGAAAATCGTTCTTCAGGCAACGGACAATTCCGACGGAGTGATACGCGGAGCTCTTTTGAAAGTGTCGGCACCGCAATATCCTGATTCCGAGGAGTTCAACAGGGAAATACCAATAGTTCAGTTAGGCAAGGATGTTGAAATCAACGGTTTCCCTGTCCAGTGGATAATCGGTATAGGCAATACAGCAGACAAAATCAATTTCCTTGAAACATTCCCTGGTTCAGGCTATATCGATGCCGTGACCGGCGGCGGACGGATTTCCTATGTATGTCCTCCTGACAAAGCCGACCCTGACGGCAAATTCACCAGAGTTGTCGGAGGCGGAGGCGATCCCTATGTTACAGGTGCATGGCCTGGCGATTATTGGGAATTCAAATCAGATGCTCCGGTATCCGGAGGAACGATCCTCAAGATTTCCTTTGAAGCTGCAACCTCGGCTACGGGACAGAAATTCTGGAGACTTGAATACAAGGACGGAGAAGACTGGTATGTACCTGCATCCCTGAAACAGGAAACCGATGAACCTGGCTCCCACATTGTCTATACCCACACGATGAAGACCAGCAGCTCGGACAAAGTGCAGGTTTCTGCGACCGTCCAGATTAAAAACACTACGGATGCAGCTCACTTCCGTTTCGTATGTGCCGCCAACTGGCAGAGCAACGGCTCCGGTCCGCTGGATGCTCCTAATGGAGGTACAATGCGTCTGTCTCTTTCCGATACTAAATCCACTGAATGGCAGCCTACCATCAAATGTGTTGCAGCCGGTACTGAAGACCTTACTCCGGCAACGATTGAAGTGACAGGACTCGAAGACGGGATACTCACTTTCGAAGGTACTCCGGAATCCGGAAAGACAATAAAGGTGACTTCCGATATAGATTTCGAAACTACATCATCAGTTTCCTGGCTCCATGTCGAGAACGGAAGCGGTCTTTCTTTCGAAACCAGGGATGTAGTAATCACATGCGACCCGAGCGACCTGCCTGAAATGCGTAAAGGACAGATTCTTGTAAAATCGGGAATAACGACATATACCATCAATGTCATCCAGAGTGCGGCGGGAGCGGAATTGGAACCTTTCATCAGCATTGTCGGAGGCAACACTCTGAGTGTTCCCGGAACGGCATCCGAACTTGAACTCACAGTACAGGCCAATGTGGAATTCCTTACGGAAATCATTTCAGAAGGCTTATGGATTACACCTGGAACTTCTCCTTCATCTCTTGTAGAAAAGACTCCGGTCCTTTTCAACATCGCGGAAAACAAGGGAACAGCAGAAAGGACAGGCAAGATAAGATTCTACAATGAAAAGGAAAATATCGAATCGGTAATCACGATAAAGCAGGCTCCAGGTACGATATTACTGGCTAAGTGGGATCTCAGTGAAGAAACTATGGACACTTATAATAAGCTTTTCAGCACCGAAGCGGGAGATGCTGCTAAGATCGAAGGATTCGGAGGAGCTTATTTGCCTGCAAATGCTGCCGGAACCGGTTCAATCAAATATTATTCGATAGACAAGACGGAACTGGATGTCAACTCTAAATTTGAAAGAGTTACCGGTGGTACCGGAGAGCCGTATGTAACCGGAGCATGGCCTGGAGATTACTGGCTTATATCAGCCGAGTATCCAGAAGGCATACCTGACGGTGCGAAGATTCATGTTTCCTTCATTTCCAGAGCTTCCGGAACAGGAATGAAATATTGGCTGGTGGAATATTATGACGGAGGCCAGTGGAAACCTGCCATGGAGGTGCAGACAGCTGAAGTTGAGGGCGAGACAATACAATATAATATCAACCATAACAATACAGCCAATTTCGATGTGGATTTCTCATATATAGCGACAGCTTCCGAGGAAGTCTTGATAAGGATCACATGTCAGGCAAATGCCCAGGCAAGCGGAAAAGGTCCTTTGGAGGCACCGAACGGAGGTACGGTCAGACTGAAAGGAGGATCTGACAGTCCGGTAATCGAAATGTTCAGATAGATTCAGAAAATAGCCGGTCAAGACCGGCTATTTTCATATTTCGTTGTATATTTGGAACAGTTAGTCATTAATTCATAGCTTGATTGATATAATATGAAACATTTTATTCTTGCTGCAGCATTGCTGGCAATGGCCGGACTGACGGATATCAGTGCCGGAAACATCAGGGGAACAGTTAAGTCGGGAAAACTGAATCTTGAGGGAGTCATCGTTACCGATGGCGAGAACTTTACGGCCACTGACAGGAAAGGACGTTTCAAACTCGACGTTTCCGAATCCGCGGATTTTGTTTACATCGTTACCCCGTCCGGATATGTCGCAGATTATGAAGGCGGCCAGCCGGTATTTTATTTGCCTGCGGATCATGAGGGCAGTTTCGACTTTGAGCTTGTTCCTGCAGAAAACTCCGGGAATTATTCGATAATAGCGTTTGCGGACCCGCAGACCGCGCATGAAAAGCATTTTGCCAAGTTCAGGAAAAAAGTCATTCCTGAACTCAGGGAAAGTGCCGAAGCATTGAAAAATGAATCCTTTACCGTAGGAATCGTTCTTGGAGACATCTGCTGGGATGCGCTGGACCTGCTGGATTCATACAAGGAGGAAATGGCCTCTCTGGGAATACCTGTGTATCCGGTCATCGGAAATCATGACCACGACAAGGACAGCAAGGGAGACCATGTCACATCATCCGTCTACAGGGAAAAGCTGGGACCTGAAAACTATGCTTTCGGAATAGGGGACGACTATGTGATAGTGCTTGACAATGTCATATACAACACGCAGAAAAATTATGTCGAAGGATACACTGAAGAACAGGTTGAATGGGTTGAAGGCCTTCTGGAATACATTCCCGAGACATCGCATATATACATAGCCCAACATTGCCCTTTCATGCACTGGCACAATGGAGGCAGGTATACTTTCAACGGAGAAAAGCTTCTTGAAGTACTTGACGGTTATGATGTGAATTTCATATCCGGCCATACCCATATCAACAACAATCTCATGGTAACTCCGGAAATCATGGAGTTCAATGTAGCTGCCTCGTGCGGCTCATGGTGGATTACCGGACATTGTACTGACGGGACTCCGTCAGGATACAAGATTTTTACGAAAAAGGACGGGGAACTTTCATGGTTTTACAAATCCCTCGGCAAACCTCGTGATTATCAAATCGAGGTTTTTGCTCCCGGACAGTCCATGTATCATCCGAACTCGGTCCTTGTAAATGTCTGGGACTATGATCCGGAATGGAGCGTGACATGGTATCAGGACGGACGGAATATGGGAGAAATGACAAAAACCATCGAATATTCTCCCGAATATATACGGGAAATTTCCAGAGCCTACACATTCAAGGGCAAGGAAATACCGGCCTACAAGAATCCCCGTCCGAACGGTCATTATTTCATAGCCGAGCCTTCGCAATATGCTTCGAAGGTAACCGTAGTAGTGAAGGACCGTTTCGGAAACGAATACCGCGAAGATATAGACATGCATTCCTATGTCGATGTCCAGGCACATCGTGGAGGTGCCGGACTTATGCCTGAAAATACGGTCGAGGCCATGAAGAATGCCATCGATATGGGTGTCAATACTTTGGAAATGGATCTGCAGATAAGCGCCGACGGTCAGGTTGTCGTCTCCCATGACGCCTATTTCCATCCACGGTATGCTACGAGGCCGGACGGAACAGTCGTGGAGCCGGATGATCCGAAAGAATACATATATACAATGCCTTATTCAGAGGTGAAAAAATATGACACGGGTATGCGTCCGAGTACGGTATGGCCTGAAAAGGCGTGTATCCCGGCATTCAAGCCGCTTGCATCAGAGCTCATCGGCTTTGTTGAAAATTATACAAAGGAAAACGGTCTGAGTCCGATGAGATACAATATAGAAATCAAGAGCAAGACAGGCAAAACGGAAGGTAAGAACTGGCCGGAATACCATGAATTCGTCGACAAATGTATCGAACTTCTGCTTTCGATGAATCTTGGAGACAGACTGGTAGTACAGAGTTTTGATGTAAGGGCGCTTAATTACATGCATGAAAAATATCCTGAACTGATATTGTCGTATCTGGTTGATGAAGACGATACGGATTTTGAAAAATATATGTCATTGCTTAATTTTACACCGCAATGGCTCAGCCCGCATTTTTCTACGACGGACGATGAGTTGTGCTCGAAAGTTCATGACAAAGGAATGAAAATTGTTCCGTGGACGGTGGACAGGGCGGAAGACATCAGCAGGATGATAGAGCTCGGAGTCGATGCCATCATCTCGAATTACCCTGACAGGGTTCTCATGCAGACCCGCGGGTATTTCGACTTCCCGTCGTGGAACAAGTGATAATAACAAAGTAAACGATCGGTTATGCAAAATTTTGTTTTTCAGAATCCCGTAAAGCTCATAATGGGCAAAGGTATGATTTCGTCTTTGAAAGATGAGATTCCGTCGGACAGACGTATAATGATTACTTTCGGAGGCGGAAGTGTAAAAAGAAACGGTGTTTATGACCAGGTAAAGGATGCCCTGAAAGGTCATTATACCGTTGAGTTCTGGGGTATCGAACCGAATCCTTCCGTGGAAACGTTGAGAAAGGCTGTTGAACTCGGCAAGAAAGAGAAGATAGATTATCTTCTTGCTGTCGGCGGAGGTTCGGTCATTGACGGAACAAAACTTATTTCTGCGGCATTGCTGTATGACGGTGATCCGTGGGATCTGGTTCTTGCAGGCAGGCGTATCACGGAAACCGTTCCTCTTGCGACGGTTCTTACATTGCCGGCTACCGGATCGGAAATGAACAACGGTGCTGTCATTTCGAGAACGGAAACAAAGGAAAAATTTGCGTTCTATTCGAACTATCCAGTATTCTCAATTCTTGACCCACAGGTTACCTATACCCTTCCTCCGCATCAGGTTGCCTGCGGCATATCCGATACATTCGTCCATGTGATGGAACAGTATCTTACTGTCACGGGGCAGAGCCGTGTCATGGACAGATGGGCAGAAGGTATATGCCAGACTCTTGTTGAAATAGCTCCGAAAATCAGGGAGAACCAGCATGATTATGATGTTATGGCGGACTTCATGATGTCCGCAACGATGGGACTCAACGGTTTCATAGCTCTTGGAGTATCCCAGGACTGGGCTACCCACATGATAGGACATGAACTGACAGCCATCCACGGACTCACTCACGGGCATACGCTTGCAATAGTTTTCCCGGGAACGATGAATATCCTTAGAAAATCCAAGGGAGAGAAGATAATCCAGATGGGAGAGCGCGTGTTCGGAATCACTTCCGGAACACCTGATGAAAGAATTGATGCAACGATTGCCAGGACAGATGAATTCTTCAGGTCTCTCGGATTGACTACAAGGTTGTCCGAAGAAGGAATCGGGGAGAGCACCATAGTTGAAATCGAACGCAGGTTCAGGGAAAGGAATGTCCATTTCGGCGAGAACGGCGATGTGGATGGAGTAGTTGCAGGGAAAATACTCAGGGACAGAATCTGACTTTCCCGGTATGATTGAATTCAGGATAATATGTAGGATGGACAAACAATTTGATACGGAATGGATAAAAACAGTTATGCCTTGGGCATGAGCATTGCCCATAACATGAAATCTTCGGGAATAGGGGAGATATCATTTGACGATTTTGCAGCCGGACTCAAGGCTGTTTTGAACGGAGAAGAACCGGAAGTGCCTTTCGATGAAGCTGGAAAGCTTCTTGACAAATATTTCGCTGAAATTGAGGCCAGACAGCAGGAGGAAAGACAGGCTCAGGGAGCTGCCATGAGGCAGGCCGGGGAAAAGTTCCTTGAGGAGAACTCCCATAAGGATGGTGTAAGAGTACTTCAGAGCGGCCTTCAATACAAGGTTGTCAAGAAAGGAGAAGGAAAGAAACCGAAGGCGACGGACAAGGTAAAATGCCATTATGAAGGTACGCTTCCGGACGGTACGAAATTCGACAGTTCGTATGACAGGAACCAGCCTGCGGTATTCGGACTGGATCAGGTGATCAAAGGATGGACAGAGGGATTGCAGCTCATGTCAGAGGGGGCGGTTTACGAACTGTATATACCATACCATCTCGGATATGGCGAATACGGTTCACCGGGCGCCATCCCTCCTTACAGCGCACTCATATTCAAGGTAGAATTGCTCGAAGTGCTTTAACTGCCTTACCGGATTTTCAACCCACGCGCATCTTGGTTTTCGGCAACTTATTTACTATTAAGTATTTATGGGAAATCGCGACGCGCGTGGGTTGAAAAATGGGTGTTTCTGGGTTGAAAAATGACCGGGCCCGGAGGAGTTACAGCAGTTTGTTCAGGGCAAAGTATTTCCACAGGGGAACTGCCATGAGGGACTGCTTGAACTGGTCATCCAGAAGCAGGCTGCGCACCTGGTCTCTGTCCATGAGACATACGGACAGGTCTTCCGTCTTGTCAAGATTCTGTCCGGCAATCTTTTTGACACCTTCGGCAAGCCAGCAATGGGTAAGGTTGTCTGTCGTGCTGCAATTTCCTGATATCACGGTGAGAAGAGACCATTCTCCTTCTCCATATCCAGTTTCTTCAAGAAGCTCCCTTTTGGCAGCCTCCAAAGGAGTCTCTCCTTTTTCCATCACACCTGCCGCTATCTCGTAGCAGGTCTTGCCGAGTCCGTGACGGTACTGGCGCTCCATAACAAACATACCGTCTTCGGTTATGGCGGTGATATTTACCCAGTCCGGATATTCAAGAACATAGAACTCCGGATTTATCCTGCCGTCCGGAAGCCTTACCTCATCATGCCGTACCGTCAGCCACGGTCTGTGGAACAGCTCCCGGCTGGAGACAATTTCCCATTTGCCGTCCTCGTTTATCGGTTCGTACCTTTTCTTCTCTGCCATAATTCCCTGTCTATTTTCCCTTTTCTATCTTCATTCTCAAAACAGTTACCGAATTAGCCTCGAAAGAGTATGTGAACGAAGACGAAAATCTGTCGTAATGTAATGTTTCCGGAACAATGTATTCAGGATTTGCAAACGAATTCTCATCTGTCTGATTCAAGGCTTTCAATACGGTAATCTCACCGGAGCTGGCTATGCTGACATCATTTATCCTGATTTTTCCGGTAGTCCTGGTGTCGAATGCATTGACTACCTTGAGAATCACTTCTCCGGTATTCCTGTCGACTCCGGCCGTATGGAAGAATTTCGGAACCGGTTTGTTCTCAAAACGGAGAATCTCTTTTCCGTCAAAACTGTAAACGGCTCCTGTTTCGTTCACTGCAATACGTACCTTGTGCCATCCGTTGTCATCGATTCTGTCTCCGACCATCTCGGATACGACACCGGAACCGCTATCCGAAAGCTTTTCCATTGCAGTTGAACTGTTTCCCCATCCGAAGGAGTTGAGCATATATCCGGAATGGACGCCGGTATCCTTTATATCCAGATAGGTAAGGAAACCCTCGCTTCCTCCGTCTTTCCTCGCTTCGAATTCTATTACTGTACCGGGACAGATATTTATCTTGTTCCACATCATTACCGTCCTGTTTTCATTTCCGGTCTGTGACAACACTCCGTTTTCCGTCTTCCAGTCTCCAAGTCCCATGTTCCATTCTGATGCATTGTCAATGTCTGCTTCTACCCAGTCCCCTTCAGCGGTTTTTGCTCTCAGGTTCCTGAATGAAGCCTGTGTGCTCCATGTCCCGAAACCGATATGTCCTCCATTGCTGATGAACGGAACAACAGGATCGCTTTTCATTACTGCAGACTGTGAGGAAACCACGTGGGTAGGCCTGTTGTGGGAGAACATTTTCTGGACGTAGTATGATGTCCTTCCAACAACCTGGTCGGGACTTATCCATATCAGATTCGTCGGCCAGGTCCTGTCATTCCTGTTTTCGAACAGCGGGGCGTACGAAGCCATCTTCACTATGTCGCAGTTGCGTTCCATGCCGGTGAGGAATGCCGCTTCGCTCAAGGCTGCAAGCATATTCCCTGCTCCAACCCCCTGATTGCAGGCATATTCTCCGACATATATGGTATGTTTCCCGCGTTCAAGATTGTCGAAAATACCGGCATTCTCAAAGAAAAAGTCCGGACTGACATACCAGTGCGGATCCACCATATCAGTCTTTGTAGCATTGCCTATTCCTCCTATCCCATGGTTCGATATGAGGACAAGTTCCGGATACTTTTCCTTGATAGCGGCATAGAACATATCGAATCTCCTGTCATAGACAGGGCCGGAGTTCTCGTTTCCTATTTCTACATATTTCAACGGATAAGGTTCCGGGTGTCCTTCTTCCGCACGTACAGAACCCCATTTCGTTGAAATATCACCTATGGCATATTCAATAGCATCCAGGGCATCCTGAAGATAATATTCAGCTTCCTTGTCACTGCATGCCTCACCGGATCTTGCCTGGCATGATATTCCAACATTGCATACGTACATTCCTCCGGCATCCAGATCTTCGCAAAGTTCAAGGAATTCCCTGTATCCGAAACCGTATGTGTTTCTGTATCCCCAAGTGTCGTATTGGCCGGGTCTTGCCGCGGGATCTCCCAGTGTCTTTTTCCATTCGACCCTGTTTGTCAGCGTAATTCCTTCCACAATACATCCGCCGGGCCACCTTATGAATTCAGGATTCAGTCCCTCGAGCATTTCGGCAACATCTTTCCTCATTCCGTTCTCCCTTCCCTTATACGTGTTTTCCGGAAACAGTGATACATAATCGAATGAGATTGTAGCATTGTCGGTTATCTCGAAACAGAACTTGCCGGTCTTGCAGTCTTCAAGAGCTTCGATATCCGCAGTGAATTCATGCCATTTGTTGTCGCCTTCAAGGAATATTTTTTTCTGACCCAACTCCTTGCCGTTGCTGTCCGTAAGCATGGCTGTTATAGCGCATTCCATGTTGCTCTTGATGAAAGTACGGAGTTTGTAGAAATTACCTTTTACATAGTTTATGCCCCAATATCCGGAATTCTCCAGATATACTCCTTCGCCTGCATTTGATACGGTCAGTACCAAAGACGAGGGTGCCGTCTTGAAATTAGGACTTGCAGTAGTTATCCTTGCTGAAGCCGATGCTCCTCCTTCCTTGCGTATATCCCATCCCGGATAAGGACTTTCGTGCCATCTGTATCTTCCCGGTGTAGGCTCTCCTTTAAGATGATTGATGACCGGTGGAGCAACCAGTTCATTGTTTTCAATCCTGTATCCTCCCTCCGGAATAACCTTTTCCTCGAAACTTCTGTTCATTAGCAGTTCGGCATAGAGACCTCCGTCTCCGGCATGGTTGATTTCTTCGAAGAAAATGCCGTACATCGATTCCGGAAATTCCGCTATGGCATTATCCGGTGTGACATTGATTTCAAAATCTCCGCTTCCCATGCAGCCTGCTGCCAGGAGTGAGGCGGCCATTGTCAGTATCAAAGATGGTTTCATAGTATAAAAAATTAGGACTTATTTTTCCGGATTATTATTTCAATTTTCTTGCAGCAATTCCTTCCTTTGTTATCTTGACAGGTTTTATATATCCGTTTTCGTCAAATTCCATCTTGTCGATACATACCTGTCTGTGATTTGCTTCGGTATCTCCCAATGGTCTCCTGTGGTATACTATATAGCATTCCCCGTCAGGTAATGTAAATACAGAGTGGTGGCCTGCACCGGTAGCGACATCCGGATCCTGCTGGAGAATCTTTCCTATTCTGTTGAACGGACCGAAAGGAGAATCCGCTATCGCATAGGCGACACTGTAATCCGGACCGCCCCATCCTCCTTCAGACCACATGAAATAATATTTCCCGTTTCTTTTCATCATGAAAGGTCCTTCCACATACTGGTCAGGAGTTACGGATTTGTACATTTCCCCGTCTTCAAAAGGTATTATACTGAGCAGATCGTCGCTCAGTCTGACCATATTGCAGTTTCTCCATCCGCCGTAGTACATGTAATATGAACCGTCATCGTCCTTGAACACGAACTGGTCGATAGGCTGGGCTCCGTTGATGATACTGCTTATCAGAGGTTTTCCCAAAGCATCCTTGTACGGGCCTTCCGGTTTGTCGGAAACGGCTACCCCTATTCCGCCGTATTCATTGTCGTTCTGAATGTCGTTCGCTCCGAAAAACAGATAGTACTTGCCGTTAGCATGAATAACGGACGGAGCCCACAATGCATACTCCAGCCATGAGATGTTTTCTATTGACAGCACTTTGGAATGCTTTGTCCAGTTTACAAGATCTTTCGATGAAAAAGCATCCATATATGTCTGTGCATTGTAGGACTTGTTTATTGCCTTGGTTTCCCTGTCCGGGATATATGCTTTCCCGTCCGGTCCCGTGACTTCCGATGTCGTAGGGAAGATCCAGTATTCATCACCGTATATGATGGCTTCCGGATCGGCATACCATCCTTCAAAAACAGGATTTCCGGACATCTGCGCCGATTTCTGGCTGCAGGACATTGCAATGGAAATCAAAAGGAGAATAAAAAGATAACGTTTCATAAAGTTGATCGAATTATGGTTAAAAAATATATATGTCATCTACAATATCTTGAATTCCGGTTCCTTGTCATATTCTTCTTTGATGAATCTGTATAGCACAGCTCCTTTCCTGGAACCAGTCTTGTCTTTTTCGCCTGTGGTACCGATAAATTTCATAGATGCTACCTTCTTCCTGAAATTCCTTTTGTCCATGGCGGAACCGGATATTGCTTCATACAGACTTTGCAATTGAGACAATGTGAATTTCTCGGGAAGCAGATTGAAACCTATCGGCGATACTGATGCCTTTTCCCTCATGCGTCTTTTAGCGGCCGCAACCATATCATCATGATCGAAAATAAGTTTGGGGACATTGTCCATGTCCATCCAACAGGCATTATGGTTCCTGATATTTCCCGTATCATATTTTTCGGGAGCGATAAGGGCATAATATGCAACGGATATGACTCTTTCTCCTGGGTCTCTTCCTATTTCTCCAAATGTTCCCACCTGCTCCATATACAAGTCTGCAAGACCGGTGAGTTCAAAGAGAATCCTGTGTGCAGCCTCGTCAATGCTTTCATCTTTACGGACAAACCCTCCCATAAGGGACCATTGCCCTTTGGCCGGCTCGAATGACCTTTTCTGTACAAGCAGGCTCAGCTTGCCTCCGGTAAAACCGAATATTATGCAGTCAATGGCGACATGAAATTTAGAATATTCACAGTAAAAGTTCTTCATTTGGCAGGATATATTCGCTACAAATATAAAATAAAAAGTGTAAAAACTACACTTATTTCAAATGAATGTAGTCCTTACACTTTAAAACATAGTATTTCCGTAGAAAACTATCCTATCACTATTGTATTGATGGAATTTCCGGCGATCGTGTTGCGGTATTCCTTTCCGGCCCACTGGAATCCCACAGCCTTGACATATTTTGAAGCATCAGGGTCGCAGAGAATAGTGTCCACCAAAGCTGCATTCGCCCTTTCCATTGTTCCGAACATGATTCCCGTCCCGCAGGCCTCCATCTCAGGTCCAAGATACTTTCCCACGAACTCGGCCAGTGTGGATGCCTTCCAGCAGCAGCTCGGGAAAATCTGGTCGGAGTTGAATTCGTTCTGCGGCATCACGGCGAAAATGTCTATTCCTTCCGCACGGTAAGCCTCGATGAATTTTCTGAAATACAACGCATAAGCCTTCATATATTCAGGCTTGGCTATGAACATGTCGGCTCCTTCCTTCCCGGTCTTGTCCGCAGGAAGGCCGTTTCTGTACTGTTCCGGAGTTTCTTCACCGGTATATTTCATTGCATAGTGCCTGTTGTACTTCATCCATGTCGGAGGGCACCAGGGAGATGCCCAGATTTTCAGGTTCTCTCTGACCGAAAGTGCTTTCTTTATGAATGGAATCAGGGTCTGGTAGTCGTTGGCGATGGAAAAGTTCTTCATTTCAAAATCACCGTCCGTTTCGTTGTATGAATACCAGTCGCGTGAAAAGTCATTAGCTGCTACAGGCATTCTGCATATGTTGAAATTGGCTCCTCCATTTTCGGCAAAAAGTTCATTGAAGATAAGATTTCTTTCCTGTTCTGTAAGAAGGCTCAGGGCATCCCATCCAAGTTCATTGAAGCATGCGCCGAAACCATCTATGACTTGCCCGGTTTCTCCGGTAACTATATTGACGGAACATTTGCCGTCTGTCTTCAAGCCGGAAACATCCTGTGCCCAAGGAACAGTTTCCGTAGTGGTGATGTTTTCCCTGATTGAAGGCTGGCAGCATGAACTTAATGCGGCAAGTGAAGCTGCAATTAGATTCAGTTTGATAAGTAGTTTACTCATATCCATGTTATTTTTTATGATTGTTCTGTTTGTAAAGCCTGTTCTTGTAACAATCTTCCTTTTGGCAGATGGCACAGCCATAAGGACGTTTTTCCACCTTCTCCCCGATACCTGCCAATGCGCTTACCGATTTTATCGGAAGCATCAGTCCTGATTCGCATATTGATATCCCGCAGAAATTCTCCGGAAGGAGGCTGAAAAACTTATGCTGTTCCGATATATGCCATCCGCAGTGTCCCGGACAATATGAATTCGTAACCTTCAATCCCTTTTCAGCGAGAAGAGATGACACTTCCTTCATTCCCCATTCAACAGTACTTTCGGCGATAACCGAACCCCATGAGTCCGCAATGAAACCAAGCATTATATCAGCCCTCAAACCATCTGATTCCAGCCATTCCGACATTTCATGTCCTACGGAACCTGTCATCAGCACAAAACGGCTGCTGTATTCAAGTCCGTTGACAATATCTTCAGCCGGATTGAACATGATGTTTTCCGCAAGAATATGCGTCTTGTCCGGAATATTGCCAGTGACAATCCTGAAACCGAATCTCGGCTTGCATATTTCACGGATATGTCCGAGCGTATTGTCAATCATGTCCTCAATGTCTTGGGGAGGTACGCTTCCCTGAAATCTCAAGGTACTCAGAAGCGTCTTTCTTTTCAACGGAAGTTTTTCAAAAGCGAGCGGAAGTTCAATCGCTTCTCCGTTCAGAATATCATATGTCATATATGCAGCAGTTGTCTGATTGTGTTTTCTGTTCTTTTCCTGTCCTCCATGCTTTTCCAGCAAACGAAAAGACTGCAGTCCGTATGCGGACCCGTTGTTTCGTTAATTGAAATTTCCTGGCCGGCATTGTCCAGTGTAAAGGTACTGTTTCCTGTGGAAATATTCCCCTTGATTCTCAGGAACGATGCAATGTTGTCTGAAAGATAATCGGCCAGTTTACGCAAATCATCTTCACCAAGAACTTTGAAACCGAAAGTTTCCATTTCATATTCCGGAATCCCGGCGCCGGCATTCATGATGAAGTTATGGAACCCGGAACAGAATGCGCACATATCATCTATATCGTATTTCTCCAAAAGTTCATCCCCGGAAAAAGCGGTCATTGCCCGCGGATTAAGACCGGATATATCATTCTTTACGGATTCCCTTACTTCAGGTGCCGCTATGTCGGTCTTTGTCAGTATGATTACCGGAGACAAAGCAAACTGTTTCCGGTAAAAATTCCTGTTGATTTTCATCAGCAGGTCCCATTTCGTGACATCGGCCAATGCAATCGTTGCATCAATATGGATTCCCGGTACCGTAAACAACTCGTCAAGGGCGGCAATCCCCGAAGGTTCTATAATCAGATAATCCGGAGCAATTTCCTTTTCGACATATCTGAATTTTTCGTTAAGGTCACCGCGCAGCGTGCAGCATACGCAGCCGGACCTGAGGTCTATGACCCGTGAACCCGTACCGTCCAGCCTCTCTGAATCGATATTATGGTTTCCGGCCTCATTTTCCAGAATTACGGCATTGCATATCCACCCGCTTTCAAGCATTTTTTCAATCAGCGTTGTCTTTCCGCTTCCCAGGAAGCCGTATACAAGAATGCACTTCATCAGCTTGTCCGTTGATTTCCTTCAGTTTTTTTTATTCGTAAACGACCTTGACTGCCTTTGACGGTTCCGACATGTTGTCGTTTTCATCTATCGCGACAACCCTGTAGTAGTATGTTCCTTTGAGAGGCTTTCCTTCATAGTCCGCATTGAAATCCGCATATCTTGTCGAATTCCGTCCGGCGATGGTCAGATAATTCGTGTTGTCCGGCCTGAATCCGGCACTGGTACTTCTGTATATCCTGTATATTGTCGCCCCTTCAACCTTGTCCCACACGATGCTTCCGTCTCCGGGATTACGTGCTTTCACCACTGTATCGAAATTTCCATTACCGTCGTATACCGAAACTGTCATGCACCTTCCGCAGTCACTTACCGGATATCTCGAAGAATTGGTTCCGTCCGATGCCATAATGTAATATTCCAAACCTTCCGAAGTTACATCCTTTCCCGGAATTTCGGCTGCAAATGCCGAACGTGCCTTCCTCTTGAAGCCGATCTTTTTCCAGGCCCCGCCTGTCCCTGTTTCCCTGTAGTATACAGCGGCATTCATGACATGACCTGCCCTGTTGTCCACAAGGGCTATCTCAAGAGGCAGCGGATGTCCTTCTGCAGATGATGAAAGCGGAGATACGCATATGATTACCGGTGCTTCGCAGTCTGCATTTCCGGCTTCGCATGATGAAGGTATGCTCATCGGACTTTCCTTCCCGTCTGAACTGACCGCACTTACCCTGTACTCTGCATGACCGTCCCATATGTCTGTGAACGAATTTTTGTCTGACAATACTGTCCCGGCCAGTTTGCCGTTCCTGTATATCCTGAATGAAGCCGCGGACGGCTCGTTGTTTCTCCATGTTATAATGGCGCCGTTCTCCAGACCCCGTGCATATATGAAAGTCGGAGACTTCACCTCCTGTGTCGCCACGATATCGTTTATTCTCCTGATGTAGTTCAGCTGCACGAAACGGTTCTGTGTACTCATTATGTTTCCCTTTGAGGAAATGTCGTCAATCCTGTAGAGGAATGATTTTGCCCAAGGCTCGAGCCTTCCCGGGAAATCCTCCCATGTATAGTTCTTGAAATCCCTGTTCAGAATGAGATGGTCGAGAGATGCCGACAGTCTCTGTTTCAGATGGCCTAGACGGTATCTCTGCTCGTCGGAATCGTTTTCTCCGATGACGGTTTCCACTGTCTCAAGCTGTTCCCCGGCCAGACCGATCCATTTGTATGAATCATCGATTACGGAAAAACACAGATACACATCATGTACACCTTCTATTCCGCTTACATCTATCCCACCGTCAATCCAGGCAGCCCAACCTCCGGTACCGGTTGTTTCTATGCTGCCTACCGGTTCTGATTCCATGCTGTCGATGAATGCAGAGACCTTTCCTCCGGCAGATGCCGAAGACAGTCTTATGGAAAGCTTCTTCGCATCATTGAAATCCATGCCGGAATACTTAAGCGTACATCCGCGGGTAATGTAGCCGATGCATTTGCCGTAGTCTTCGCTGTCGCATACTTTCGCACCCTTGACTTCGCTGAAATCCTCCGCTGCCACGGTCACCGGTGAATTGCCGTCTATCGACATGCTTCTGATGTTCATTATATAATGGTTGCTCGCGTTGTACTCGAACGGAGGAGTCCCTTTACATTCTCCGAAATTCGAAGAGCAGGCCTCATTCTCGTCTATGATATCTATCACGGCTTCGGCCGAAGATTTCCCATAGTTCTTTTCCGCGAAATCAAGATATACCTTCCTTGACGAGTCAAGTTCCGTGTCGCCGTACCACGGTGCCTTGCTGACGTACCACAGTTTCGGTGAAACAGCATCGGTAAGCCTCCATGTAAGGGTATAGAAACCTTTCATGTTGCCTGCCCTGTTCCTGTAGCTGTCTATCGTTTCTGAAAGGTGGATATTGAAAGGGTAGTAATATTCGGAACTGTTGAAATCCCTTTCAAGCCACGGACATCCCCAGTATTCACGCTCACCGTAAATCTCGCCGGTTTCACATGAGGCAGTATAAGGGGCTATGGGAGCGCAGATAACGTCTTCCGGCAGGGTCTTTACCGATTCCGCCGTAAGCCCCCATCCGGAAACGGCTATCCTGGTGTCGGGTGACAGACGTTTCATCTCGTCATAGAATATGTCGAATATTTCCCTCCACCTTGCATAGAATACCGGGTCTTTCGGAGATTCCGACTGGAAACACAGTACATAGTCCAGTTCGCCGTACTGCCCGGCTACATTCCTTACCTGTGCCTTGACGACTTCTGGATCGGCAGCGTCTGCTCCATAGGCCTTGTAATCCTGAGGAATCAGGTCTATGTCCAGTCCGAGACCGATTTTCACACCTCTTGTATGCGCATATCTGATGATTTTCCTGAACATCGACGAGCCCTTGTCGGCAATCTGCCTGTTGCTTAGAGTCTCGTTGTGCATGCCGTAGTCTGCACCGAAATCATAGTCGTCATATATCTCGGATGCGCCGAACTGATAGTCGTTGATATCCCATCCGGGACACTGCCATCCGTGTCCTGACTTTACAGTAGGCATCCAGTTCCTTGACAGAAATCCCCTGTATTCGAAATTCTGGAACATTTCGTTGTGTCCGCATGTGCCGTTATAATTGTGGTACATGATGAAGTTCATCCTCATTCTTGCGCACTGGTCGATGATGAATTTCCAGTCCTCATATGAGTATACTGTTGCAGACTGGGGAAAATTCGTCCACGGGAGGATTCCCCTTATATACATCTCCGGTTCCTTCCTCTCATTGACTTCCGGAACGGATGCTGTCCTGCCGTTTTCAGGGTATACGTCACCGCTCATGTAGAACCTCATTCCCATATGGTCCTCCAGAAGACCGTACACTCCATAAAGAAGTCCGACAGGGGAGTCTCCGGTTATCCTTGTGACCTGTTTCCCGTTCTCTGTTACCGTACTTATACTGTATCCCTGGGCATTGCTGTCATTTCCCGAAGTCTCCAGAATGAAACTCGCATCATTGCCTGAATCAGTGACAGCGTGTTTAGTACCTGTGAGCTGGTAGATATACCTCTGAAGTTCGGAAGCTGCATATTTCTCCATATCTCCGGCATTGGCGCCGATTCTGATCCGTGCCGAGGAAAAACCGGCTCCGATGATTAATGATAAAGTCAGGACAAAAATCTTTTTCATGTTCAAGTGTAATTTCTATATGGTTGATATACAATCAAAAATAACCATTATGCGAAACAATAGCAAATTTTCCGTGGCATGCAAATCGTTCATTATACGCTAAGTCCCGTGAAATAATTAATGGCCAACTCCTTATATGTGTCCATAAAAAGGAGCCGGCCACTAAGTGTTCCCGGAACCGTCTATGCTATGGCTTCAGCAATAAGCCTGTCGACTGTTTTCTTCTCTTCCGGTGTGAGCATCCTGTGTTCTCCGTCGTTGTTATGGGTATTGGATTTTTCCACGATTATTATCTTCGCTTTTTCATCCATGGAAATGTTGTGCCATACACCTGCCGGAATGTTGTATGTGACTCCGTTTTCCATGAGTAAGGCCTTGATTTCAGCCGTTTCTCCGGAATAGTCTGCCGTAAGGAGTATTCCCTTGCCTTCCAGACATATGAATACTTCATCTGTCTCTTTGTGTACCTCCATATCGATTAAATCGTCGAGTCTGTGTTCATCGACACATGTCAGATATGCTACCTGCCATCCGTCGGAAATAAGGAAAGGATCATAACCTTCCTTTGTCCAGTTGTATTTCTCTATATCTTTCATTTTTTTCTGTCATTAAAGTCTGCCAAAGCTTTGTAGAATGAATCGATGTTGGCAAAAGGAAGTTCCGGAGGAGTGTCGCATCCTGTCGAGAGGACAAAATTTGCATAGCCTTCCGTCTGTTCGAGCAGTCCGTATGTCTTTGCGTATACCTCTTCCGCCGACGCCGTCTTCATTACGGATACCGGGTCGATGTTACCCATGACAAGCGTGTCCGAAGGGCATTTGTCAAGAGCATCCTTCATGTTTATCGCATTTCCGAAATGGTATCCGAATGCTCCGGTTTCCACCATTGCTTCCGTACACTGTCCCGTGTTACCGCAATTGTGGAGGAAAATGCCGAAGTTTTCGTCCTGTACTTTTTCCACTATCTTCTTTACGAAAGCTGATGAAAATTCCGAGCATGCTTCATTCGAAAGAAGACCGGCAGCAGGCTCGGCCATCAAGACTCCGTTTGCTCCGGCTTCTTTCAGCGCCATGCAATAGGATGTGATGAATTCCGTACATTTTTCAAGCAGAATCTTCATTGAATCCGGCTCGATATATATGCCCATCATTATTTCGGACATGTCGTACAGCCTTCCTGCGAGGGAATATGGCCCGATACAGCCGGCAAGCACCGGCCTGTCAGCTTTAGACGCAATTGTCCTGCAGGCCTTGAGATATTCCGGCATCCTGCCTTTGTCCAGACCCGGAACAGCAAGCTTTTCTATCGTTTCCCTGTCACATACAAGCCTTCCCGTAACGCTGGGCACTTCGTGATCGGAAAAACTGATTTCCGCACCGAATGCTTCAGCCTCTACCGTAAGGTCCATTATTACGCTCGTGGCTGCTGACGGATACCTGCTTGCCAGGGTCTCTACGGCCATTGCATGCACGCTGCCGTCAGTGACGGCATCCCTGACAGTCTTTCCGAGAATTTCTATCCCGGAATGTGTCATGATAGGTATCGCAATCCTTTTGTCCGAAGCAATCACGCTGCCTATCCATTCTTTTATGTTTAGTCTCATACTGGCAAAAATTTAATGTTCAAATCAATGTTGTCAGTTCGCTGCAACAAGCTGCTTTGCAACGATGACTGCCGAATTTGCATTGTCTGTATATGCGTCAGCTCCGATTTCCATTGCGAATTTCTCGTTTACCGGAGCACCGCCTACCATGACTTTCACCTTGTCGCGGAGGCCTGCAGCTTTCAGCGCATCAATCACGGTTCTCATGTAATTCATGGTTGTCGTCAGCAATGCAGACAGACATATTATGTCTACTTTCTCTTTTTCTACTGTCTCGACAAACTTGTCCGCACTGACATTGACGCCAAGATTTATCACCTCGAAGCCGCATCCTTCGAACATCGATGCAACGAGATTCTTTCCGATATCATGAAGGTCGCCGGAAACTGTTCCGATTGCAATCTTTCCTATTGTGGCTGGCTTGTCTCCCGCAAGAAGAGGCTTTATGATTTCAAGAGCACCCTTCATTGCCCTGGCAGCCATCAGGAGTTCCGGCACATATGCCTTTCCTTCCTGGAAACGCGCTCCGATTTCCTCCATGGCCTTGATCATGCTGTTCGATATTATGTCCTGCGGATTGATACCTTCCGCAACAGCCGCCCTGGTAGCTTCTATTGCAGGCTCCATTTTTCCGCCGACTATGGAATCATGTATGATTTCAAGATTATTCATGACATTGTTGGTTTTTTGTTCAACTTCATTATTTCCTCGTAGGAACCGTACTTCCTTGCAGCAGCTATGAACGCCTTGAAGTTCTCTTCAGGAGTATTTCTTCCCATGGCACATCCTGAGCTGATGATATGGCTGCGTCCCTTCGTCTTCTGGATTAGCTGTTTTACAGCTTCGTCGATCTCGGCCGGAGTTCCGGTTACGAGCGGATAGCTCGGGTCGATATTTCCCATGAGCACAGTCGATTCAGGAACGAGCGCCCTTGCCTCTTCCATGTCGAGCTTCCAGTCTACTTCAAGAATCTTGGCTCCGGTTGTTCCCATGTCCTTGATTATGCCGTTGGTGTTTCCGCAGATGTGTATTGAGAAAGGTATTCCGTATGCCTGCACCTCTTCTGTAAGGCGTTTTTCCGGCTCGAGGGCAAATTCACGGTACATTTCAGGTGAAATCAGATTCGGACCTGCGAATGCGTCTCCGATTGATGTCGCATGGGCACCGGCATCTTTCTGTGCCTTTGCAAATACGGCGCTGATTTTGCGGCAGTACTCGAGAACATCATCTATGAGCTTCTTGTCTTCGGTAAGAAGGTCCATCATGAACTGTGTCGTGCCGCGGAGGAGACAGGCGATGCTGAAAGGTCCCTGATCTGCCCTTCCCATGATGAATACATGGTCTCCGATTTTCTCTTTCAGATAGCGTGTGGCCTCAAGCCATTCATTGAGTCTGCCTGATGTGGCAGGATCCGGAATCGGCATGTCGTAAACGTCGCGGAGATCTTTGAGTACGGGCTGGTTTTCATCCACGATGGCAGGTTCGTCGTCCCTGTAGATTACCTTAGCCCCGACTGCTTCTGCAATCGTCGCGTCATCGAAGTCGATAACGCATCCGTCGTATCCGTATTTTTCCTGTGAGATTATGTGGCACTCCGCCATCGTTTTACCGCATCTGTTGACCTCGCCGATCTTTCTGCCTGCAGTTTCCACTGCAAACATGAAACTCTGTGGAATAACCGGCAGGGTATCTGGAGTCTGGCCGTTCAGTACTGCCATGCAACGCTCCAATGAAGTCATTTCTTTCATATATGTATTTTTTTAATGTTGTTTTTTCAATTTGAACGATACCGCAAGTATATATACCAGGGCTGCAAGAGGTATGACGAGACTTGCCGCCTGATTCCATGAATCGGCTATGATTCCCATAATCGGAGGTATCAGGGCACCGCCTGCCACTCCCGTAATCATGAGTGCGGAGATTTCATTAGCCTGTGAAGGCTTGTAGTTCATGGCTTCCCCGAAGATTGCGGCGAATACATTCGCACAAGTCAGTCCGATGAGGAACAATGCCGTGAATATCATCCAGCTTTCATTGAAAAGCATGAAGCCGATGAAACTGAGCACCGCAACCGAAAGTGTGATTATCTGGAATTTCCTGACCGGAATCCTTGAAAGCAGGAATGAACCCGCGAATGTTCCGGTAGTCCTTGCAATATAATACAGGCTGCATGCGAATCCTCCCTGCTCTAATGTCATGGAGAACCTTTCGGTGAGATATTTAGGCACTGCCGTCATGAGTCCGATCTCAAAACCGACGATAAGTATTATCACGGAGAACAGCATCATGATATAGCCGTCCTTGAACAATGAGCCTATAGAGTTCTGCTGCTGCACCTGAGGCTCCTCCTCTATCTTTGTGAATGACAGCCATATCCATGATATGACCGTGATTATGCAGTATGCCGGGAATATGTATTGCCAGTTTCCGAAGACTCCTGCGGCAAGTCCGATGAGAATAGGTGCGAGGGTTGACGAAATTGCCTTGATGAACTGGCCGAGTGCAAGCATTCCTGTAACCTTTTCTGCCGGCACAATGTCCGTCAGCAGCGGGTTCAGGGAAACCTGAAGTATGGTGTTTCCTATACCGAGAAGCGCAAATGCCGCCAGAGCTACGGGAAACGAATAGCTTATGTAAGGCATTATCATTGCCACCGCTGTCACTACTGCACTGAAAAGAACGGTCTTCTTTCTTCCGAATTTTCCCATAAGACGTCCGGTCGGAAGCGAGAATATCGCAAACCACAGGAAGACCATCATCGGTATCAGGTTGGCCAGTTTGTCATTGAGACCGAAATCGTTTTTGACATAGCTCACCGATATGCCCACCATGTCAACGAATCCCATTACAAAGAAACTGAAAAGTACCGGAATCAGTGCATTCAGTTGTATTTTACCGGTTTTCATTTTACTGTCACTATTGTTCTGTTAATGTGTTTATTCTGTCTTGAAATCATGCAGTGAGGCAATATCGTCCCTTTCGCACATCTCGAATTCAAGCGTGCCGCCGGCCATGATATCTTCATAAGATATCGATATACCTTCATATTCCTTGCCGTCAAGTCTGACGCTCTTCACGAATCTTGCCTTGTCGGAGTATCCGTTTGCCTTTATCTCGAAGACTTTGCCGTTCTCCAGATTGAGCCTGCATGAAGGTACCTGTGGAGCACCAAGGATGAATTCCCCTCCGCACGGGTCGACAGGATAGAATCCGAGCACGGTAAAGAGGTACCATGCGGACATCTGGCCACAGTCATCGTTGCCTTTCAGACCGTCCGGAGCATTCTTGCTGAAATTGTCCGTCAGATAGCTGAGGATTGCATCCGTCTTGTAACCGTCATCGGTATACTTGTACAGGTAGGGGACATGATGGCATGGCTCGTTCCCGTGCCAGTATTGGCCGAGAGTACCGTATATGTTCCAGACAAGTTCCTTCACATATGGTTTCGGAGCCTTTGAATAGAACATGGAATCAAGGTTTCTGCTGAATGTATCCTTCCCTCCCATGAGCTCAATGAGTCCGGGCACGTCATGCTGCACATGAAAGCGGTAGTGCCATGCATTGCCTTCAGTGAAATCCGACTGCGGAACCCATTCTCCTACGACCTGGTTTACATCGATTCCTGTCTTGAATTCTCCTGCCGCATTCCTGCCCCTCATGAAGCCGCTTTCGCTGTCATAGACATTATGATAATCGGCAGCCCTTTTCCTGAAATATGCGGCATCCTCGTTATGGCCGAGTCTTTCTGCAAGAATGGATGCGCAATGGAAATCGTAGGCTCCTTCGAGCAGACGTGCCACCATTTCCCTGCTGTCATCTACAGGAGTCATGGTCACATCGTAAGGAATGTAACCGTATTTGTCAATGAGTTCGATGTGGTTTCTGTAATGTGTCTTTCTCAATGTCGTGGAGATTGCTTCATAAACCTCCTCCATATTCATGTCCGGACACAATCCTTTGAGATATGCATCAACGAGTACGGGAACGGCATGGTTTCCTATCATCGTATTCGTCTCCTTGCCCCACAAAGCCCATCTCGGGAGATATCTGTTCGCATTTGCCGGATTGTCACTTGTCACCGGTCTAGTTCTGTAATGATCCATTATCGATTCGCACATCTGCGGAACGAGAGACGGAGTGAGAATCGTATACATAGGATGCGCTGCACGGTATGTGTCCCAAAGCGACAGCGTGCTCATGAACTTTCCGCTTTCCGCTTCAGCTACAGCACCTTCGGCTGTCATGTATTTCCCGTCTACATCTGCAATGTTGTTCGGCTGGATGTAAAGATGGTATATTGCGGTATATATCATCGTCAGTCTGTCGGCATCTCCTGTCGCCTCAACTCTGCCGAGGATATCGTTCCATTTTTTTCTGGCCTTTTCTCTGATTGCATCAAAACTGTCATTCTCCCCGATTTCAGCATCGAGATTGGCTGCAGCTGCTTCCACCGATGTCGTGGACAGGCCGACATGCACATCAAGTTTTTCCGGATTGTCCTTGAAACGTACGATGTATCTCGGAGCTTTTTCATCCGCATTTTCCGGAGGGACAAGCTTTTCGATTCCGCTTATTTCCGAACTGAACCTTATTGTATAGTAAAGGTCCCTTTCGGCCCATTCCCTGGCCTTCCTGTATCCTGATATGCTGTTCTTTCCTTTTTCATCCCATGCTTCCAGAACATTTCCCTTGATTCTTTCCATGTCCCATGCCACGCCGTACTGCAGGTCTATGAGGACCGCCGCGCTTTCCGGTTTGTCGAACGTATACCGGTGCCATGCCGCATGCTCGGTAGCGGTCAGTTCTACCAGGGTATTGTTGTCCGTCATTCTGACAGTATAATATCCCGGTGTTGCGTATTCGCTTTCCTTGTCATATCCGGATTCGAAGTTCTTTCTCGCCGACGGGTCTATATCCCTGCCGCAGTAAGGCATGATCAGTATGTCGGACAGGGTTGGGCAGCCCGCACCGTTGACATGCGTCTGGGCAAATCCGGACAGTCTCGGGTCATTGTACTGATAGCCGGCAACATGATCCATGCAATAGCCGCTGTGGAAATCGGTGGTGGATTCAGGACTTACCTGAACCATTCCCATTGGAACAGCAGCTCCCGGAAAACAATGTCCCTCATGCAAGGTACCGACAAAAGGATTGACATACTTTGTATAGTCCGTCTCCTGTCCGCTACATCCGGACAGGAGCAGACCGGCCAAAGCAGATATCGTGATAAATCTTTTCATCTGATTATTCCGCAATGATTCTGTAAGTGTCGATTGAATGGTGACCGACAGGAAGAGTAATCTTGTCTCCTTTCACTGCCACTGTTTCCTGATCTTCCTCAATCATGCTGCATTTCACGACTTTCGCAGCCTTGAAAGGAAGTTCGATGGTAACGTTCTTGTCCTTTCCTTCCATTTCCGTGATTCTTAGGATGATACCGTTTCCGTCATCGGCTTTCTTGAATGCATTTACGGAAACGAACGGATCCGAAACCTTCACGAAACTCATGCTCTCAGGCAGCGTTCCCTCACCAGCTTCCCTGATTTCAACTCTGAGCGGCCTGTTTGCTTCGATACCGAACTTGTAGCCGTTCTTCCAGCCTTCCGGATGTGACATCACCGAGAAGTTGAACTCATGAGTTCCGGTCTGATGGTACCAGTTGCCTTCACCGTGGCAGCTCTTGTGTGATGAAAGCAGTATACCCTGCATAACAGGATAGTCTGCCTGCTCCCTTGACGGATCAATCCAGTCTCCTACCGCAACGCATGATGACATTGTGAATCCTATTCCGTTGCCGCTTGCGGACATGAAGTTCTGTACCTCTCTAGGGTGAGAATCTTCAGGATGGAAAACATATGTACCGCCCCAGCTCCATCCCATCGGAATTGTCTTCATTTCGTCTCTTCCGACACGGAGCACTCCCATAGGAACCTCATAGTCTATTTCGGCCTCTTCCTGTTTCATGTCAAGAGGGAAGGCTATGCGGTACTGGCGGTTGTGCGCACCGTTGAAGTTGATAAGGGTTACGTCGAAATCTATCTTCTTGCTTTCATGATAGATAGTTATCACCTGGCGGATGTCTGCGTTGGTTGTCTTCTGGATATTCTCATATATGGCGCAGACAGGACCGTTGCCAACCAGTTTCCATGAAGCTTTCATATTCCTCAGGGATGTGATGTCACCAGCCACAGGATCTGTGATTCTGTTGAACTCTCCTGCACCGTTGCCGGTATATCCCACTTCAATCACATCTCCGAAAGAGAACTTCTCCTTCTGTACGAGATCTTTTCCCAGTTCCTTGTCGATTATGGATTCTATACCGCCGTTCCCGAAGAGAATCTTGTAGTAATTATTCTCATACCAGTTGCTGCCGGATTTAACGGTTGACGGAACTTCGAATGATTTTTCTTTCTTTGCCGCCTTATATGAGTAGCTCTTGTATCCTGCCGAAGGGATGCCCTTTGCGACGAATGCGTAGAACTCACTTCCTTTTCTCGATATCTTCTGTACCGGAATTTCCTTTCCGTTTTCATCATAAATTGAAACCGGACCGTTCTCGCAGCTTACATAAGCCAGACCGTCACGTTCCCATGTGAGATCATTGAACACAACAATGCTGTTCTTCTTAAGGGAAATATTGTCAGAGATGGCGGAAACCGCATTGCCTAGAAGTTCTGCACCTATCTTCTGCGCAGTAACGAGACTGTCTGTGAATATCGAGTCAGTTATGTCTCCATGCTTTCCTCCGAGGCCGTGGTCAGGATAGATTGAAGCCATCCATCCTCTGTCAAGAAGTTCTCTCGGATACCTGTTCTCTGCATCCAGCTGCTCGGCTACGACGGAGAACATCTCCGCAGACGGAAGTGTCACTGCAGCTTCCCTCTTTGCCACTGTCTGCTGGTAGTGTGCAGGACCGTGGATATAGAGCCACAGGTCAGGACGTTCTCCCGACACTTTCTCGAATTCAGGCGTTCCCTCCTTCACGATGTTGAAGTAATGCTCCGATGTGGAACTTGTCAGGTGAGGAATCTGTCCTTCCGCCATATCGGCTATCTTGTTCCATTCATCTATCACAGGTGTGAAATCTATTGGTTTAGTTGCATCGCAGCTGATGAGGACTGCGTAATGAGGAGGAATATTCCTTGTCCTGAAATAATTGTCCCACAATGCAAGTCTTATCTGGAGTTTTTCCATGGCAGGTACGGCCCCGTTGTCGAAGAATTTCCACATGAGGGTTGCCCAGCCGTAGTTTCCCGGCGAGAATGTGAATACTTTCGAACCGTCCGGACTGTACCAGTCATACAGACCTTCTCCCATACGGCTTATGAACAGGTTCTCTATTCCGCTCTTGGACAGAATCTGGGCCATCTGGAGAGTCCTGCCGGGTACATCTATGTTGTTTGCAGTCCTGTCATCGCATCCCGGAAGATTGTCCTTTATCCATTTCCTTCCGAAATATGCCTGGCGGACAAGCTGTTCTCCCGAAGAAAGACCCTCATACGGCTGGTTATATGTGGCACCCCAGTAGAAACGGCCTTCCTTGTATCTCTGAATCACCTCATCCTTTCTTTCAGGATGTGCTTCCAGAAACTCCATCAGATTCAATGTCTGCTCCATCTCGAATGTGAAGTCCGGATTTTCCTTCATTATCTCCAGTGCTGGAATGATGATGTCATTTATCCTTTCCGTACGGCAGTATTCCGGAGTGTTCATCCATGCTATGTCCTGATGAGATGACTGGATGATATGTATTGTTCCGTCTGCGAAATACCCCCAGTCCGACGTAATCGGTGCCTGGATTATGTATGAGGAAATCTCGTTCTTTCCGGACACCACGCTGAGGCGGTTTTCAGTCCCTATCAGAGGCAGCCATGCATAAAGGCTGTCGCCGGCGGCATTTGTCTCGTATGAAATAGGCTGGCCGTCAATCTTTACCGCATCTTTCTTTCCGAGAGGTTTGTCCAGCCTTATCCATGAACGGATTTTAAGGCTGCCGTCCTTCTTCTCATAGCTGAGAGGAGTCGTCTTTCCGTGTTCTACTATCTGCTGCGCAGAAACGCTTGTCGATACCAGGGCAAGAGCCACTGCTGTAAATAGTGTCTTTTTCATTTTGATCTTATTGTGTTATTGGTTGTTCAGTAATGCCTTAGTCTGCTCGGGACGGTATTTCATCCTTACCCTCCACAGCAGTTCGTTGATTGATACGGTATGTATTCCGTCCATCAGCAGATCCTTTGCCGCTTTCGTAGGATTGTAACCTACGGCCGGATTTCCGCTTATCCTGCTGGTCTCAGCAAAGTTGGACCATGCATGTACGATTGTCCATGACAGAACGTCTTCATCATCCTCGGCAGCTGCAGTCACATCCCTGTTTATGAGTGATGCAACAAATTCAGGGACACCGGCTCTCGGCCTGAAATCTGTGACTTCATTCCAGATACTGTATCTTGAAGTCATGACAGGTATGTCGATTCCTGCCTTGTTCTTCACCCAGTAGATTTCTCCGTCAAGCTCATACGGTGCGTATTGCACGGCCAGCATGCCTGTGATGCCCGGCATCTCTTCAGCATATATCTGATAGGCTTCAAGAGCTTCGGGGCTGTCTACGTCGCGGCAGATGAATCCGAATACTTTCACGCCTGTCTTTTCCATCTGCGCGTTCACTCTCCTTGCAAATTCCCTGAGAAGCTCCGGACGGTTTTCCCTTTCAATGGCGAAGAGATCCGGATACTGGTATCCTCCTCCATATTCTATGAAAGTCGTTTCATTTGCGTTCTGGTATTCCGCGAATGCGTTCCATGTCACAGGAGTAAGTATGGACAGATTTGTAGGGCTGCTTGTCCAGCTCATGCCGGCATCGGCAGCTTTTCCGCCTCCCATGTAACAGTCTGATGACAGGTAATTGTTCATTGACCATTGTATGTTGTCACCGTCACTCATTACGAAGGCATGGAATGAACCTTCCCTGCTGAAATCTATGTCGGACAATTCCACTTCCTTCACCTTCTTGAGTTCTATGTTTTCACCTACAGAAGAAATGAACGGGAGATTGTAACACCAGTTGGTCGCGGAATTGTAATGTCCCCATCTGGCGATGACGCTCGTGAAGTCGAATTCGTCTCCGCATCCCCATCCGAGGATAGGGGAGAGAGGCTCGACCCATTCAAGAACCTTGTCTATCAGGTCTCTTCTGTCATCGTACAGCATAATTTTGTGGGCAATCGCATAATCCCTGAGGTTGTGTACCGAAGGCGGTATGCTGAGTGCGGTGTGATTGTTCAGCTTCGACTTGTTTTTCGCGAAACATTCTTCCAGGCTTTCATTTCTGGCATCCTTAAGGCATTTGAGACCGGCTTTTTCAGCCTTCTCCTTGTTCCCGAGGTCTATGAGTGCGCCTTTGAGCAGACCGGCATATACAGTGGCCGTATTTGCCGAGTATTCCGTGCCGGGGTTGGTCGCGTATGGATTTGCGTGCACTTTGTCGAGTTCGTAGAGGACATAGCCTTTCACCACGCCTTGCTTTTTCAGGTATGAGAGGAGACTCCATGTGTCCATAATCCGGATGTCGGTGATGTTCAGGGCACAGATTGATTTTTCAAGAACATCATCGTAGGCCGGTACATCCACTTTCATCCATACCATAGTGTCGAATTTGCCTTCATTGACAGCTTGTGCGGCCAGACCGGAAAGTGATTCCTGAAGCATGGTTTCCGCCAGATCGGCAGGCTGTGTGCAGATTATGAGTTTTGCAGGAGCCTTCTGTTCAGGCCAGCCGTGCCTGTTTGCAACATTCTCCGCCAGAAGCATCACGCTGCTCATGACGAACAGGATAATAGTGCAGAATTTTTTCATCGTTGTCTGTTTGAGTTTGTTTTTGAGTTAATCCGTATGTCTATACAAAGTTACTTTTTTGTTCCGTATTATCAAAAAATACAAGGTCCGGCATCGGCCGATGCCGGGACCTTGTGAGGGATTCTAGAAATATTCGGATAGATATTTCTGTGTCTGCTCCGGCCTGTATTCCATTCTGATACGCCAGATCAGTTCCTGTATGTTCACGACATTGATATTGTCATCCAGCCTGTCTGCACATTTCCTGGCAGCGGATGAACCTCTGATGGTACCTCCTGCAGCATTCTCGGCGAGCTCGTCATCAGAATCTCCTATATCCGTGAAATTGCTCCATGCATGGACAATTACGGATGAGAACTTGGATGATTCAGGCTCTGAATTCAGTTTGTGCGCAACATATGCAGGCGTTCCGTCCCTTTCCTGGTTTACTGCTCCGAAATTCCAGATAGAATAGCGGACAGTGATTACCGGGATGTCATATCCTGCCTTGTTGGTTACCCAGAGGATATCACCGCTTCCGGCAGCATATGAAGGAGCATACTGTATGGCTATGATACCCTCGAGCTGGTCGTTTGCATCAACGAATGCCTGATATGCTTCTATAGCTTCGGCCGATTTCGGGTCGTGCGCAATCTGCTCGAGTACCTTCACCCTGTGCTGACGCATGTGTGCCGCAACTTTTTCTGCAAGTGATTTCAGTAATTCAGGACGGTTCTTTGCCTTTCCGAAATCATCGCTGTACCAGTATCCGCCTCCGAAACTTTCGATATAGGTAGAATTCTTAGGCTGGCTGTTCATGATGAACTCAAACTGGGTAGGGTCCATCTGGCAAAGGTTCGACATTGTCACACCGAAACTCATCTTGACGGTATCGGTATTCGCGTCGCTGATGTAGTTCTCATACAGACCGTTCATCGCCCAGCCGAGGTGCGGACCGTCCGAAAGGTAGAATGAAACGAACTTGCCCGGTTTCGAATAATCGATGTCCTGAGGATTGATTACATTGGCAAGCAGCTGCTTCTGCTTGTTCTTGTAGTTGTTTGAGAAATAAGGAATGTTGAAGTCGGCAGTAGCCACCATCATGTTTCCGCTCTCGGATACAGGTTTCACGAATACATCTTCTCCGACACCCGGCTCCCATCCGTATACAGGCGAGTTCGGTTTCAGCCATGCGAGGACTTCCTTGAACAGTTCCGTATTCTGACCGCCTTCGGCAGTATTGTATTTCTTGTTGAGGTTGATAACGAACAGGCCGTTGGCTATAGCAAAGTCAGCAAGCTCTCCTGTATGCACAGGCATCACTACAAGTGCGCTGTTGTCACATTTGTCCTTGAACTCGTTCCATGAATCCCGGGTGGTCTTCTTGGTCGCATCGTAAATCATTGTATAACCCCTGTCCTCGAAATACTGTCTGTCTCTTACGTCTACGATTACAGATTCATAAACATGCGAGGCAACGACAGCCACGATTCCGCTTTCAGGATTGTTTACCACATCGGTAAGGACGAATGTCTTGTTTATCTGGTCCATCATGCCTCCGTCAAGAGGAAGATAGCCCGGATTAGTCATAGGGTCGAATGTCCACACAATCCAGTTCGGAGCTATCTTCAGTTCGTTTCTCTTGTTCTTGTAGGAATTCACTCCGTTTGCTGCATCCATCCATGCACCTGCAATTATTTTTCCTTCAGCTACAGCACGGTCGTTTATTCCGGCAAATGACTGGCAGAGCAGGTGATACTGCAGTCCGAATCCTCCGCCTGCCGTGATGCTTCCGTTCGGTACATTCGGATCATTTCTGTTTGCCAGTGAAGTCGCATACAGTTCATAGTACAACTGAGGCAGGTTGGCCATTCTGTCAGGATGCCAGAACTGCCCTTTGTCTGCGATAGGATCATACTGCTCCAAATAGTATTTGGGCTCAACGTCATTTATGCCGGCGTTGAAACGGTCATCGTCCAGCGGTGTGTCATACCACCTGTCGCATGAGATGAATGAGATGACAGCTGCCGCTAAAAATATTAATGTCTTTTTCATGTTCCGATTCATTTTAGTTTCTGTAACCTTCATTCTGCTCCAGTCCTTTAAGTTTTATCCTTTCGTTATAAGGTATAGGACGCACCAAATGTATTTTCTGGAGATTGTCGTAATGTGCTACAAGCGGATTGAGATATCCTCTTGTCAAAAGAGTCTGTGTACGTTTCAAATCGAACCAGCGGTCATGTTCTCCGAACATTTCGCAACCTTTTTCCTCGAGCAGCCTGTCCATGGTCATTTCTGAAACGTTGTTGAGTTTCAGGAGTGCATAAATCTCCGGATCATAGCTTGCAGCTCTTTCAAGGATGCTGTTCACTTTCTTCATTGCCTCATCAGGCTGGTTATTCATGAGATAGGCCTCAGCTGCAAGGAAGTAGGCGTCAGCCATACGGAAGACAATATCTTCACGGGTACCTTTTTCGCCCCATTTGATTTTAGTTTCCTGGAACTTGCGGCACATAGGCATGCAGTCTGTAGTCCATCCCATCATAGGAAGGGCCGGGACCCAGTTGTAGTTGCCGTCTGCATCATAGAAAGGATAGTAATATTCCGCCCCCTTGCTGTCACCGGACTCATCGTTCCACAACGGCATATATATACCGAGTTCACCGTAGTTTTCATTTGTAGGATCATTTATATAGAACTCGCGTTTGAACGTCACGTCATATCTCGGATCCTTGTCCGGATGTCTGAACCACTGATGAACAATCGGATTTACCCAGATGTTCCTCTGCATTGCAGCATACTCGGTTTGATCCTGTATGAAAAGTCCCGGATAAAGCCCCAGAAGGTTGAAGCCGAACTGAGTATGCATCCAGTTGCCTCCGCCGTCGAAGTTCTTGTCCGATCCATACTGGATTGACCATATTATCTCCTTATTACCCTGGTTGCTCTCATCGAACACTTCGGCAAAAGTAGGAAGAAGTTTGTAGTCGGATGAAGAAATTACGGATTCAAACATTTTTATTGAATTGTCAAGGTCTTTTTCTTCCGCATAGTCACGGTAAGATCTTGTAAGATAAACCTTTCCGAGCAGCATCCTGACTGCTGCATCATTTACCCTTCCTGTCTGGTATGATGTCTCCGGCAGTAGTCCCTTGATTGCTTCGAGTTCGGTTACAAGGAAATCATAGATATCTTTTTCAGGAGTTCTGGTTACTTCTGTTATGATTTCTTTTTCCTCTTTTGTCAGAAGAGGTACTGGACCGAATGTTTCAACCATATAGTAATAGGACAGTGCCCTGAAGAATCTTGCTTCGGCAGTCATCCTTTCATAGTCGGAACCTGCAAGTTCCGGTGTACACCTGTTCATAAGTATATTCACTTCCTGTATTACCCTGTAATGCAGTTTCCAATATCCGTCAAGTCCGGAAAGACCTGAGAGATCTTGATTGTATCCGTTGAACTGTGCAGAAGTAGGACTCTCATCGCATGACATGTACATGTCGGTTCCGAGATATTGAAGAGTATAATTTGAATATACGGATCTGTACCTGCCGTATAGGTTCACAATCAGTCTTTCCTGGCCTTCTTTCGTGTCGTAGTACTCGGTCGTTACTGCAGACGGATCATAAATGTCCAGGAAGTCACAGCTCGTTGCCGAAAATATCGTTGCTGCAGAAATTGCAGTCATTATAATATGTTTTGCTTTCATTTCCGTTGCATGTTAGAATTTGAAATTAACTCCAAAGGTGTAGGTCAAAGGATAAAGTGACAACTGGGTTGACAGGTTTTCACCTATGATCTGCGGGTCGGCTCCGAGATATGAACTGAATGTGAACGGATTCTGAACGGCAGCATAAAGCCTTACGCCTTTCAGATGAGCTTTCTTCATGAGCTTTTCACTGAAGTTATATCCGAGAGTGATGTTCTGTATCTTGAGGAATGTACCGGAAACCTTTGCAAGAACCTGGGTCCACAGACAGTCGAGACCGATTCCCGGATACTGGTTGTTCTGGTTTTCCGGTGTCCAGTACGGTACGTCGAGCTTGTTCCAGTCCTGATTGTTCATGCCGAGGAACCAGAATGTGAAATTGTCTGCATAAACTCCTCCTATCTGGGTGTACATATATACCGACAAATCCCAGTTCTTGTACATGAATGTATTTGTCATACCGGCAGTCCAGTCCGGAGACGGAGTACCCTGAATATGGTAGTCATTTGTGTCGATTATACCGTCTTCCTTGTAATCCATTATTTTCGGCCATCCGGGTGCGAAACCGAATTCTGCAGCCTCTTCTTTTTCCCATTCCTGCCAGATTCCTATCTGTTCTACATCATAATAAACATTCATAGGATAACCGATGAATCTTCTGTTGGCGAGGTCGTCTGTTTTGGTTCCGTCAAGGTCGAGAATCTTGTTCCTGTTAAGGGAGAAGGTCAGACTCGTAGACCATGAAAAATTCTTTTTGGAAATGTTGACCGTGTTGAGCGAGAATTCGATACCTCTGTTCTGAGTAGTACCTATATTCTGCATTATACTGCTGTAACCGTTTACGTCAGCTATCTGTCTCTGGAATATCAGGTCGGTAGTCTTTCTTGAATAGATGTCGATACTACCTTTGATTCTGTTGCCGAGGAAACCGTAATCGAGACCGAGGTTGTATTCTGCTGTCATTTCCCAGCGCAGATCTTCGTTTCCCAGCACGTCCGTAAGTCCGAATCCCTTTATTCCTTCTTCTCCGAAGCTGTAAGGATTGAGTGCTATCTGGGTAAGTGTGATGTTGTGCCCGATATTGTTGTTACCTGTCTTTCCCCAACTGGCCCTTAGCTTGAGAGCGTCCACCCAGCCGACATTCTTCATGAAATTTTCGTCTTTGATAGACCAGCCGACAGCTACTGAAGGAAGAAGACCCCAGCGGTTTTTCTGCGCCAGCCTTGAAGTACCGTCATAACGTGCAGCTGCCGTGAAAAGATATCTGTCCTTGAACACGTAGTTCACCCTTCCCATGAATGACATCATCTTTGCCTCCCAGTATGAACTGTTCACGTTGGTAATCTGCTCGGCAGTCTGGATTGCATGCCAGTCAGAGTCGTAAGGCAAACCCTCACCGGTCATTCCTGAAGCCTGATGCATTTCTTTCTGCATGCTGAACAGGCCGAGGATATTGAGTTTGTGCCCGCCTTTGAATTCCTTGTCATATTCGACAGTGTTGTCCCAAACGAAATTCTTGTTGTATCCTTCCGACCTGTTGGCATAAGGATCTCTTACTCCGAGACCGTACTGGCTCATGGTTCCTGTCCAGTATCCGTTTACCGCACCATCATACTGAGCGGCAACCTGGCTCTTTATCTTCAGATCCTTGATAGGATTGTAGGAGAGGTGAGTCACTACATTGAAAGACCATCCGTCACTCTCGTTTTTAGTATTTGCTTCCTGAACAAATGGATTGACGCGGCCGTCTGGTCTGTGGGTGAATGTTTCCGTTCCGTCGGGTTCGTACCGGCCTACGATAGGAGTGATGAGATAAGCATTGTAAAGTGCATCGGAGCTGCCATGGTTGATATAGCTCTGTGCCATGTATGCCTGCATACCCATGGTAACCTTGTCTTTCATCCTGTATTCGAGGCCCATATTTGCAGTAAGTCTTTCAAAATTCTGAGGACCTGCGAGACCTCCGTCATTGAGGTATCCTACTCCGAATGTATAGGAAATCTTGTCGTTTCCTCCGGCCGCACTTATCGTATGGTTGTTAGTAAGACCGTCATGAGCATATTCCCTCAACCAGTCATAATATTCCCCATATTTTACGTGTCTGCGTTCGTTGTCTGTAAGGAATGAAGGAGTAGACAATGATGATGCACCGAATTTAGTTGTCCACTGTGCGATACGGAAATTAACATATTCCATACCATTACCTTTGCTTCCGAGCATGTCAGGCATCCTGGTAGGGGTCTTGTAACCGATTGAACCGCTGTATTCAATCGAGAATCCGTCTTTCTTGCCGGCACCTTTTGTTGTCACGATGATGACACCGTTCGCACCTCTGGAACCGTAAATTGCACATGATGATGCATCTTTCAGAATGTCAAGGGATTCGATGTCTTCTGCATTTATGTGCCTGAGTCCAGACTGTGACGGAACACCGTCAATCACATACAGAGGCTCGTTGGAATAGTTGAACGAGTTCTTACCACGAATCTGCACGCTCATATCTGCACCCGGCTTGTTGGAAGCCTTGGTTACCAGAACACCGCTTATACGTCCGTTGAGGGATTCCGTCGCATTTACGTTCATTGATTTAACGATGTCATCTCCGGAAATGGATTCGATGGAACCTGTCAGGTCCTTCTTCTCTATCTTGCTGTAACCGATTACAACCACTTCTTCAAGAAGTTCCTTGTCTTCCTGCATGATTATTTCAAAATAGCTTCTGGAAGAAGGTGTAATTTCGATGGTCTGGGTCTCGTAGCCCATCAGGGATATGGTTACAGTTTCGCCGTCTGTAACATTGAGGTTGAACAATCCGTCGATATCGGTGCTTGTTCCGTTTGTGGTACCGTCTACGAAAACAGTTACCCCTATGAGAGGATTGTTGTTTGCGTCCGTTATTTTTCCTTTTATTTCATGCATGCTTTGGGCAAAGGCTGCTGCCGATATGCAGAGCATCAGTGTCAAGGCTGCAAATTGTTTGAAGTATTTGCTAATCTTATTCATGATGAATGTCTTATTCGGTTAGTTCAGTCCATTTGTATATACCTTCAATTTTGGCGGTATGCTTGCCTGTTTTGTCAGGGATATTCTTGTCATCTTCAGGTTTGATGCTGAAATCCCATGCGCAGACAAGCTTATCTTCTTCTCCGGTAACTTCGGAATTCATCATCGTCTTTATTTCATCTTGAGTCAGAGCCTTGCTCCATATCCTGAAGTTCTTGATATATCCTGCCATACATCTTGAATGATCCTTAGGCTCCACGAAAGCCCACATCCTCTGGTCATCGGTGTTTATCACTATGTTATCTTTGACTTCCTGAGATGTCTTGAGTTCACCGTTGATGTAAAGTCCCATGAAATCTTTTTGTGAATCAAATACTGCAGCATAGTGAATCCATTCACCCCATGTCTGAGGAGCTCCCGTAAAAATTGTCGGCAAAGTCAGGTCCGGATTGGCATTGTCGGTTCCAATTGAGAAGCGGATAGCGCTGTTTGCGGTACCCCAGTAATGTAGCGTCCATCCTTCATAAGGAATAGGACTTACAAAAGTGGAAATGAATGAACCGAATCCGAATTCAATGAAACCTTCGTTATACTTCGTCCAGACTTCTACAGTGAATGCCGGTCCTCCGCAATATTCCGGTGAAGAACCGAAGTCTATCCATCCCTGTGCATCGATACCGTTCACGAAAAGTTCCGCCGGCCTGCCAGGTTCCACCGTCTTGATGAGGGAATCATCGAAGTTCTTTATGGCCTTCTGTGCTGCAAGAATGTAGTTGTCCACTTCGAACTGAAGGACGAATGCTCCCGCGCGTGCTTTTGAAATACCTTCATTGATTTCTATAAGAGCATTTTCCAAAGCATCGAAACTTGCCTGCGGATATGTCCCGTCAACAATCCCGACCGGACAATTGTCAAGTCTCTGCTGGATTTCCTCCCTGAGCGAAAACAATTGATCATAAGTCAATTGGGGGGGGGTAGTGTCAACCTTACCGGTGCATGAGAACAAAAGCATCATTCCGGTAATGAAATACAAAACTTTCCTCATAATCTGTTAGAGTGATTTAAAGATGTTGTTAATAGTGCTTAGTGTTTTTTACAACCGGTTAAACAATAGGGCAACTCGAAACCCTGAGCCAACATAAAGTCGATTATTAGTCCTGATGTGTCGTTGCGGAATCTTTTAAACCGGTTAAAACACTGCAAATTTACATAATCTTTTTAAACCGGCAAATTTTTGACAATATATTTGCTTTTAATTTATTAATCGGTTAAATTTGTTGATACAATCATCGGTTTTTGTTTGGACAATAAATTCGAGACTGATAACCGCAACTTATATTTGAAAATATATCCGAATCATGAAAATCATCAAGAACCTGATGCTGTTCTTACTGGCGCTGCTCCCCGTGGCAGCACATGCGCAGTTCGATGGCAATGTGCTGAAGTGCAATGACGAAACTTTCGGCAAACTTAAAGCCATGTCTTCTTCAAGACTTTCGGGAGGAGACATCATGCTGTTTACAACCACCCATCAGGACCTCGGGTGGCTGAACAATATCGAAGCCTGTGTCATTGACAGGGACACCCTGTGGCTCACTCCTTTCCTTCAGAGACTGGAGGATGATCCCACTTTCAGAATGGATATAGAGCAGAGTTCCATCCTCTTCGAATATCTTCACAGGCATCCTGACAAGAAAGAGCTGATAAACAATTATATGAAAGAAGGAAGAATCTGTGTGGGAGGAACATATATCCAGCCATATGAAGAAATGTACTCGGGAGAATCTCTCGCAAGGCAGTTCTATTTCGGAACAAGGTGGCTCAAGAACACTTTCGACGGCTACACGACGTCTTCATATTTCAATGTGGATGTTCCTGGAAGGACGTTGCAGATGCCCCAGATAATGAAAAAGGCCGGTGTGGAAAATCTGATAATAAGCCGCCACGGGCGCGGTCTGTTCTACTGGCAGGCCCCGGACGGTTCCAAGGTCAGAACCTATACTCCGGGACACTATATCTTCTTTTACGACATGATGGGAAAACCAGATTCCACCATAGTGTCCATGCTTGCGGACGAATCCGTACTATGGCAGGAAAAATACAACGACCGTCTGAAAAAGGGCGGAGTTATGCCTGCCATGCTTAACTATGAATTCATATGGAACATGGCTCCTGTCGAGAATACTCCTGTATTCAAGGAAAAATGGAATGCCGTCGAATATATTGAAAATACCGAAACAGGTGAAAGAATCAAGGTTAACCTGCCGAAATTCAGGTACTCGATAGCCGACGAGTTTTTCAGCGAACTGGATAAATCCACGAAGTCCCTTCCTGTAATCAGTGGAGAACGTCCTGACGTGTGGCTCTATATACACGGTCCTTCCCACGAACGTGCAATAACGGCAAGCCGGGAGGGAGACAGGCTTCTTCCTCAGGCGGAGATGCTGTCATCATATGTTTCCATGATATACGGTGATTTCAACCGTTATCCGGAAAGCGAACTTAATTCGGCATGGATGAATAAGATTTATCCTGATCACGGTTGGGGTGGAAACGGCGGCGAGATAACCGACAATATTTTCAGGAGAAAACTGGAATCATCCGTAACCGCAGCTTCTTCTATTCTGACGGAACAGGGAATGTATCTTGCTTCCATGGTCAATGCTGACAATTCCAAGGGACGTCCTGCAATTGTTTTCAACAACCTGTCCTATGAACGCGATGCTCCGGTGACAGTGAAAACAAGATTTCCCGAAGGTACTGCAAGCGTGTCCGTACTTTCGTCCGGAGGACAGAACGTGGAATCGCAACTCAAGGTTCTGTCAAGGCATGCAGACGGCTCGGTGAAAGAGGCTGAGGTCGTATTTGTTGCTGCGTCCCTGCCTCCTATGGGATATGAGACCTACTACATTGACGGAAAAAGCGTCAAACCATCGGAATCCGCTGCAGGAGAAGAGACGATAGATACCGATTTCTACAGGATAGAATTGTCGGACGGCTGTTTGGAAAGCATATTCGACAAGGAACTCGGACGGGAAATAATCGACAACCGCACTCTGAAGGCTGGCGAAGTCTTCACCATGCGCTCCGTCGGGAACGGGGCCGGTGAATTCGACGCGGTTCAGCAACCGGATATGGAAGGCTTCGACAGGACTTCCGGAAAGGGAATTGCATGGGAAAAGGTGGAAGACGGTCCTGTATATGTAACTTACAAAACCAGGATTCCTGTAAAGCATGCCGTGGTTGAACAGCATATGAAAGTATTCCGTCATATGAAACGCATTGAATTCGAAGTGTCACTCCTGAACTGGGAGGCAAAACTGTACCGCGAATTCAGGCTTGCATTCCCTATGGCCGAAGGTTTTTCCACCGTAAGATATGAGGTGCCTTATGCAACTCTCCAGGTGGGACGTGACGAGATGCCGGGTGCTGCAGGAGAGAGATATTATGTAGAAAACAGCGAACTCCATCCGAGAGGCATAGGAAACTGGATTTCAGCAAGTGACGGAGAATGTGCGGTGACGATAAGTTCTTCAGTTGCCGTAGTTGACTACATGGATCCGACTGACAAAGACAACAGCCAGACTATAATACAGCCGGTTCTTCTTGCATCGAGAAAAAGCTGTCATTGGCTCGGAAATGAATATCTGCAGCCGGGAGACCATCATTACCGTTTTGTTCTTACGTCCCATCGTGACGTTCCCGGAGCAGCGGAGGAAAACGGAGTTTCCGGGAATTTCTGGCCGGTTGTTGTCAAGGATTTCATGGAGTCCGCCGAAGCCTCCCTTCCGGAGAGGCATTCATTCCTGTCCGTAGACAATCCGTCCCTGAAAATAACGGCTCTGAAAAAATGTGAGGATGACGATACATTCATCGTAAGGGTCTGCAATATGACAGGTGAAGAAGCCGTTTCCGGCATAAACTTCAACGGAAAGGACATTTCAATCATCCGCACCAATCTGATAGAGGAGGAACAGGAGAAGGCCGGCAAGCTTGTCGTGGGACCGTATGCGATAGAAACATACAAGATTGTCCCGAAAAATGAAATCCATAGGAAATAATTATGAATACCGGAAATATACATTTAAAAACATTGATACCATGAGACATTACAGATTGGCCGGAATGGCAGCGGCTCTGCTGTCAGGAATGGCGCTTGTTTCCTGTTCGGGAACTGCAGATGAAGTATCCCTTACAGACTATGTGGAACCGAGGATAGGGACGGCACATTGCCGCTGGTTTCATTTCGCACCGGGTGCGCTTCCGTTCGGGCTTGCCAAACCGGGCCCGGCAACCAATGCCAGCCTGGGCAATCCTTCCGGATGGGAGGCTACAGGATATGACTACAGGGACGATTCCATCGAAGGTTTTCCCTGCCTGCATGAATTCCAGGTGGGAGGTATCGTCCTCATGCCTACCGTAGGAGAACTGAAGACAGTTCCGGGCAAACCCGGTACGAAAGGGGAGGGCTACCGTTCATCCTTCAGCCATGACAATGAAGTGGCGACCGCAGGTTATTATTCGGTATTGCTTGACGATTACGACATCAAGGCGGAAGTGACTGCGACCGAAAGGGTGGCATACCAGCGCTTCACATTCCCCGAGTCAGAGCACTCCCACATCCTTTTCGATATAGGAAACCGTCAGGGCGAGAGCGGTCCTGCGCGTGATGCACATGTGCGGATCAATGAGGACGGAACAGTGGAGGGTTGGGTTACCACCCTTCCTGCATACAGCAACAAATATCAGGACGGTGCCACAGTGACAATGTTCTTCTCGGCAAGCCTCAACAGAAAACCGGCTTCTTTCGGAACATTTGTCGGAAGCACAGTGTATGAAGGTGCGAGGGAATCGAAAGGAGTCGGTGCAGGAGCATACCTCGATTTCAAGACGATGGAAGGTGAACAGATAACCGCCCAGATAGGTCTTTCATATACATCCGTTGAAAACGCCCGTCTCAACAGGGAGACCGAGACCCGTAACGGACGCCTCGGTTTCGACAAGGTGAGAAAGGCTTCTAAGGAGACCTGGGAATCATACCTCGGCAAGATACGTGTCGAGGGCGGATCGCGCGAGGATATGGTCAAATTCTATACCGGACTGTATCATGCCCTTCTCGGACGCGGCCTTGCGGGCGACGTGAACGGCGCTTATCCGAAGAATGACGGCACAATAGGCATGCTGCCCCTCGAAGACGGCAAGCCTGCGTTCCGTTTCGTGAATACCGACGGAATCTGGGGCGGACAGTGGAATCTTGTCCAGGTCTGGGCCCTGGCTTATCCGGAGTATCTGTCAGATTATGTCCAGACCCATCTCCAGGTCTATAAGGATGCAGGATGGATGGGGGACGGCATTGCATGCAGCCGTTATGTATCCGGAGTCGGAACCAACCAGCTCAGCCTTGTCATTGCTGCCGCCTATCTGAACGGAATCCGCGATTATGACGTGGAACTTGCTTATGAGGCTGCCAGAAAAAACGAACTTGAAGGACGCGACCGCCCTCGTGGAGCCGGCCGCGTGGATACCGACCAGTTCGTGAAATACGGTTATGTCCCTCATCAGGACAGCGGCGATCCGGGAATGGCCGAAGGATGGCAGTTTTCAGCTTCCCATACTCTCGAATATGCATTCAGCTGTCACGCTGTGGCCGAGATGGCCAGGGAAATGGGAAAGATGGACGACTATGTGATTCTTGACAGCCTTTCCCGCGCATGGGACAGGATATATGACGATGAACTCGATCTTGTACGTCCGAAGACCGCCGACGGCAAATTCATAGAAGATTTCAACCCTATGCAGGTATGGAGAGGCTTCCAGGAAGGCAATGCATGGCAGTATACTTTCTATGTGCCTCATGATGTGAAGGCGCTGGTCGGAAAGATGGGCGAGGATGCTTTTGTAAGCCGCCTGGATGACATCTTCGAGAAATCCCGCAGCATGATATTCAGCGGAGGAACGACAATCAACGCATTCGCCGGACTCGAGACATACTACAATCAGGGCAACCAGCCTTGCCTGCATATCTCATGGCTGTTCAACGATGCCGGAGCTCCTTACCTTACACAGAAGTGGACGAGCGCCATACTCGACGAGTTCTACGGAACAGACGGTATTCACGGTTACGGCTACGGTCAGGACGAGGATCAGGGACAGCTCGGTGCATGGTATGTTATTTCCTCCCTCGGAATCTTCGATGTCGCCGGTCTTGCGGAGAATGATGCGGATATGGCCATAGGCTCTCCGAAGTTCGACAAGGCTGTCATCAGCCTCGACAAAAACTATTACAAGGGCGACAGATTCGTGATTACCGCAGAGAACAATGCTCCGGGCAATGTATATGTCTCATCCATGAAACTGGACGGTGCCGAGCTTGAAACACCTTACATCAGATTCTCCGATGTCGTGAAAGGAGGTGAACTCACTGTTACAAAGTCTTCCGAACCCATTGTCAGGTAAATCGAAATATGTAACTTTGCATTTCATCGAAAAGACGTGTATTAAACTGAAAATATGGGAATATCATTGAAAAGTATTGCCGATGACCTGAGCCTTTCCAAAGCAACGGTTTCATGGATTCTGTCCGGAAAAGGCGAAGAGAAGGGCTTCAGCGCGGCAACTATAAAGCAGGTTACCGATTATGCAAGAAAAGTCGGTTACACACCTAATCTTATAGCCAGAAGTCTGTCGATGGGGTATACGAAGACCATAGGTCTGATAATACCTTCGATAAGCGATACTTTCTATTCCCAGATGGCCCAGTCGGTCGAGGCTTCGGTGTCCTCCTACGGCTATGTGCTAATCCTCGGGTCTTCCGAAGGAGATGAAACGAAGGAACAGCAGCTGATCAGGTCGTTGAGGTCCCAGCAGGTCGCCGGCCTGATCATTGCTCCGACGAACAAGTCCGACAAGGCCATATCCATGATGCTTCATGACAATTTTCCTTTCGTGCTCATAGACAGGTATATTCCCGAGTTGAGGAGCAACTACGTGATAGTGGATAATGAAAACAGCAGCTACTCCCTTGTGCGGCATCTGTATTCTTCAGGATGCCGCAGGGTGGCTGTAATAACGACTGACATGCATCTTTATGTCATGGGCAAGCGTATTTCCGGATACCGCAAGGCAGTCCTCGACAGCGGTCTTCCCTTAGAGGACAGACTGTGTGTTGAAATCGACAGGAATACCTACATAGAAGATGTCAAGGACAAGATGAACCGGCTTCTGGATGAAGTGCCTGATGTCGACGGCTTCTTCTTCACTACACACTATCTTGCCGAAGAGGTAATGAGATATTTCATAATGCACGGAACCGATTACAGACACAAGTTCCGGTTCGCCTGCATCCATTCCACAAGGGCACTGGACATCCTTTCCCCGGAAATGGCGCGTGCCATGATGCCTATTACGGACATGGGACGCAAATCCGTTGACATCCTCATCGAGAACATCTCCTCGCGTGACGATTTCGACCAGAAGGAACTCATCCTCGACAACACCCTCCTGATGGAAGGGATCTGAATACATGTTTATTCTTTAAATTCTGAAGCTTTCATAGAAAGTCAAGTGAACATCTGTACAAGTGAAGCGGATGTTCACTTTTTTTGCGAATTATGGAAGATTGGTTATCTTTGCATAAAAACACCGTAATGGAAATTTATTTTAAAGAGGAATATTTGAAGTTGTTGTATACAAATGGCGTATCAGACAAAAAACACAGATATCAGCCACATATTATACGCAAATATATTCGTATAATTGATCTTATGACAGAATTGCCGAATGTTCTGTCATTATTGAAATACAACTCTTTGAATTATGAGAGACTTCGAGGTGATAAGGCTGGGCTTTCCTCCGTGCGGGTAAATGACCAATACAGAATTGAATTTGAAGAGATAACGACAGATGGAGAGGTCATTGCAACGATATGTAATATAACTGAATTATCAAACCATTATAAGTGAATGATATGAATAAAGAAATAGATATGGATGAAAGTAAATGTGCGAATAAAATGGCACCTGCATATCCTACCCATCCGGGTGAAATCATAAAAGATGAAATAGAATTCAGAGGTATTTCTCAACGCAAACTGGCAGACAATATGGGGCTGCAGTATTCTGTGCTTAACGAAATTCTTAACGCTCATCGACCTTTGACTGAAAAAACAGCATTGATGTTTGAAGCTGCTCTTGGAATTGAAGCGGAACCACTTATGCGCCTCCAACTGAAATATAATATGCAGACTACTAAAAAAGATAAGACATTCATGGAAAGATTGTCCCAAATAAGAAAAGTAGCTGCAGTGTTGTAAAACCCGAAGGAACTAATCCTCGACAACACCCTCCTGATGGAAGGGATCTGAATTCATATTGATTCCTTTTTCCAAGGTACTATTCTGCATATTCTCCAATAGTGATGCCATTCCAGTCCGATAGATGTATTTTTGCCTCATCTTTTAAATGGCTTGTATCTGAACTTTTTGAAATCAAATGAATTACTCATAAATAAAGTGTGTCTGTAAAGTTGATAATTTCTTTTCCTTTACTTGACACACTTTAATTTGCAATCCTTTTTATCAGGAACATCTATTTATGACTTTTTCCAGAAGAAATAATGCATTGCAGATTGAAGGAATCTGAATCATGCATTTACTGGACATCCTGGACAGGACGGATCCATCCAGTTTCTTTCTTGTTATTCTGGAGGTAAAAAGCCCCGTTGGTATTCCAAAGGAATCCCTGGCGTGTTATGAGGGTCCCTTCATCATTAGTGTAATCTTTGTAAATACCGTCGTTCCACATAGAAAATGCTGTCTGGCATATATACTGGTCCGGACGCAGATTCGGGAATTCCCTTTGGTATTCCTCCCACTTAGGGTTCCACCAACCTTCCTTCACATAATATTTGGCATAAACAGTATATGTCGGCCATTGCTCAAGCGTCAGACGCGAAGTCATGATCAGAAGCTCCCTCTGGTTCGGGATCCGGTAGCCTTCTGGACTTGGGTCATGGGTTTGATAATATTCCCATGAATAACGATTTATCCATTGATATCCGGCTTCATTGTAAGAATTGTCGTTTTTGCCCCCGTCTCTTGTTTGTAACGGACTTGCAAAGCAGTCTTTATGAACGCGGAATTTTGCATAGGGACGGTTTATGTCGCTCCGTTCGTCATGATTCGGCAATTCCGTCACATACGAAGTGCGCCTTGCCTTGACATTCATGTTAGTCATGTCTATAAGATAAAATCCGTTTCCTTCATCTGTTATTTCAACCAGATCTTCAGGAACAGTTTCAGGATGGTCCAGACTGAGTCCCAGATTCCTTACGCACCGGTATGAAAATTTCGTGTTTTTTACTCCATTGTCATCTATGGAACCGCCCGAGCCACCGCGGGAAGCTCCTTCTTCCGCCCACAGAATCCATGAATTTTCGCCTCCGGCAGATGACGAACTTGTATAGTGCCAGCGGGTTTGCTCCTCGCGTTCCGAAGGATTTGCCGGGTACAGATATGACTGTGCATCCAGGGCATATTCTCCTATGTAGATATCTGTCAGCTGGTCGATGCTGGCAAGATACCATCTGACCTCGTTGGCATCTATTTCATTGTTTCCATTAAGGTCTCGGTTGCGGAGCAGGCAGGCATATGCTGCATTGTTATAGTCACCCTTGAGCTGGTACTGATTCCCGCTTACGTTCACAATGTCTGTCCATTTTTTGCCAACCAGCCATTTTAGGCAGTTTGCACGTCCGTTCCTTGTATCGGAACCTTGTGAAACATCACCCGGAGCCAGTCTCTCGGTCTCCATGACGGACTCGAGACCCCATGCCGTTTCGAGCTCCGGCTTGTCCACGTTGAATATCGTCCTGATGCTTCGCTGCCTGAAAGAGTACTGGGCCACAAGCGTGCTGGAATTATCGTCATGGCTGTACATAGGTCTTTCGACAATGAGGTAAATTATACGGTCCTGCTTGTCTGACGTCAATTTCCACAATGACTTTTTTTTGTTGTCTTCCTCTCCGGTTATCGGATTCTTGAAATACAGATACTCGTCCACGAAAACGGAAATTGTAAGTTCTTCATCGACTCCGTCTGCTTTTGCCTTTTTCAGATATTGCATGAGCTGGTTTATGTCCAGAAGACGTGCGTTCGGATATCCGGTATAATATGGTGATAGTGCATCGTAATCTATTCCATGAGTCATACCTGTCATAGGATACGGGTCGTTGTAGTTCTGGTCGCCGGGATATTTTACAAACTGACCTTCGGGTTCACCATATTCCCTGTTGACGGCGAACTTGATCCATCTGTAGTCCCGGAGACTTTCTTCGACTTCTGTATCTCCGGTTGCCGGTATTTCGTAAGTTCCCCTGCTGAAAGGGGTATTGATACTCCAGTATATTTTCTCACCTACGGTCGAAGGGTTGATTGTTATGAGGCATCTGTCATAATGGGAATCGAATACATAGGCTACCTTGTCGGTAGTGACCACATCGCCTTCGTATCCCGGACGGTCTTCCTGTCCCTTTTCAACTTCCACGATTATATCTTTGACACCACGAATCTTCACATTATAAGTGTAGAAAGTATTCCTGTCGGTGTCATAGTTGTTCATGTCAGTACCGTCAGTGCCGGTATTTCCCAAATGGATGATGAACCTTACGTCACCGTTCATGTTTTTCCATTCGTTGTCCGGTACTGAATAGTAATTGTAAGACAGAAGTCCGGTGATTTCAGCATATGTGCTGTTCTCATCGGCATTTGTGAATATCCTGTCACCAAGGGCATCTTTCCCGTTCCATGCGTCCCTGTCTCCGTATTCCGTGACCTGATTCTTTGGCGTTTTTCTGTTTTCAGGCATGTAGAATACAAAACTGCCTCCCGTATTCAGCTTGCTGTTGCCGGGGTCGGTTGTCAGTGTTTCGAAAGGACGTTCATAAGATGTGAAATATTCCGCTCCGTCTCCGTCATAGTCTCCTGATTCGCGCTCAAGAAGATAGGTCTGCCTTGGGACACGCCTGATGCACCATGTCTTTGGAGTGAAAGAAAAATTCTGCCATGCAGGGTCTAACGGATCAGTTGTCACAATGAATTTTACCTTTGCATCCGTTCTTTTAAGCATAAGACTGCAATCCAGGTTCGATGTTCCGCCTTCCGTGCCGGGTATATTGATTGTCGTATTCCCATTTTCATCTTCAGCCAGTCCGGCCATCATGAAAATCGCATACCTTTCCACTGAATTTTCCTTCATGCGCATGACGGTATTTTCAAGTTCAGTAAAACTGTTTATGGCATCAAGATCATCTTTTGTGATGGAATATGCTGTGGAAGTCACTCCAGGCACGGTTACGTTGGCTATTCCGAAAATCTTTACCTTGTTCAATGAAAGAGTCTCGATGTACAGACGTCCTTCTCTGGTAGAGTTGTTCAAGTAAGTGAGACCGTAACCAGGCGTACAGAATTTGCGCGAGTGTACATTTCCCTGACTGTCGAAAATGAAAAGATAGACATTGTTCACTCTGTTTTCTGATACCGAATCACGTTCGGCTCTTGTGACTATTGTATTTTCCTGAGACTTGAATGACAGTTCTATGTTGGCGGGAAGTCCCTCTTCAACAACCATGTCTTCTTTGTGAAAAAAATCTTCTTTTATGCATGATGTCATTGCAATAATGAACATCATGGAAAGGGCGATTATGGTATTCTTGTGTTTCATGGCTTTGGAAAATTATTGTCAATTGAACGGAGGAACGTCCACTGTCACTTCATTCCAGTCTGTGACTTCGAATTTCAGGTTTATATTTGCCGGCTTGCTCAACTTTGCGGAAATGTTTATCTGGGTATTCCTGGCAATCGAGTTGAGTGCACCATGGTCGTTTACAAAAGGCTGCGGATCATAAGTTATGCCGGCTTCCGTCTTGAATCCTATTGTGTAAGGAGACGGGTCAGCTGATTTTTTCCATGCATAGGACGGATATATGTAACAGATCAAACTATCTTCTCCGTTTTTCGGTATGGTTATGTTCAGCTTGTCGAATGTCTTCCCCGAATAGGTCGTATTATCAGGTATATCCAAAGATTCTTCCCTGAACAGATAGAGCATGTTTCCGAAAAATTCCCCGAAATTTATTTCGTTTATTGTAATGTCTTCTGAAAGTGTGCTCTGCATTATTATTTTCATTTTTGCGACGCTTCTTTCCAGCGTAACTCTGACTGTCTGCGGAGCTCCGGTTGGAGGATTTATCGTCAGACTCTTGTTCATCCAGCTCATCGGCAGGCCGCTTTCGGGAAATTCCGACCCTCTTTTAGGAAAATAAATACGCGATTCATCTTTTATCAGGACCTTTCTTGTTTTGTTGCCGGCATCAACAACATCGTTTTGCAGATTGCTTAGTTTGTCGTAGTCTTTTCCCAAACTTGCTTCATTGGCAATAGCGTACATCTGAATCAGCCCCACCGGTACATTGTCAATGATGATTGTACCGCCGCTATTGTCCAGTTCCGTTTTTGTAAAAGTCCGGTTTATGCTTTTAGCACTCTGTGACAATATAATGATACGAAGATTGTTTATAGCATTCTCATCACCATTGACAGGTACTTTCGTAGTGGCCTCAAGCATCGGGATATTCAATGCAATCGATGTCGTCTGTCCTGTTGTACCTACGTCTTCCTCTTTTGAGCAGGAGGTAACGCACAGGCAGAACGCAAGCATCAAGGCCGTGATTATGTTGAACAAATGTCTCATAACTGTCCTTCGTTTATTGCCATGATATGGATGTGTTTTCTTCATCCCAAGGATCAATGCTCACATTAACCGTAAGTTGTCCTCCTTTGACCGTCAGGATGTATCTGTAGCTTTTCCCGGCTTCCCATTTTGAGGTCGTGGATGTATTTAGGCTTATTGTGGAACTCTGTGATGTTGATTCTCCCAGATATCTGTATTTTATATACATTTCAGCATCAGTCAGCTCATTGCCCGGAATGACAAGAATGTCGCCGAATACATCCTTTTCCATGCCTGCCGTCCTGTTCAATTCGAAAGAAGGTACTTCAAAAGGGGTGGCTGTTTCAGAAGATACTGATGTCACATCCCAGTTTGCAATAGTTCCGGAACCTACCTGTTTGCTAAGATTACCTTTGTATCCGAAACCGTAAACCTTGAAATTCTCTACAGTTACTGAGGTATTTTCTGACTTGACAATGAATTTCAGTCTTGCAAGTTCATGCGAAAATTCAAGACTGACAGGTTGGGGCCGATTATTTTCATCGTACTGTATTCCATTGCTGCATGCCGTCATCAGATCTATCGCGTCCTCTCCTGTCCCGGAGCAGTCGAAACCGGTGACGGAAAGATTTCCTTCCCGGTCATAGGATACGGTACCGCCGGTGATGGCCGGATGCAGGGCATAGAAATCATAAGTTTCTCCCAATATCCAGAATCTTGTGCCGTCCGTATAGTCCCATCCGGCATCCTTGTGGATTTCGGTTGCATCGAATATCTGGGATGCACCTGAGCCGCCGACAGTGTGCCAGCCCCATACATTGAAATTAGTCAGATCATCTTTAGTGTCTACGGCAGCCTTTGTTTCAGCTTCGGGTGCCATGAAACTGATTGCATTTTCTTTTCCTCCAGACTCGCCGCTAATGACTCTGCTGCAGGAAATAGAAAACATCATTGCCGACAAACAAAGAATAATCCTGATCATCATCATTATCCTTCTCATGATCATTCAACTCCTTTTAACATTTTGACAAGTTGTCTTGCTGATGCGGATATCCTGTACCGCATCGCATCGTGGTGGCTGCAGGGGGAACATTCAACCCCCTGCAGCCAGTATTCTCTGTAGCCGGATGACTATGGAGCAGGTGTAGTAGGTGTCGTGTCTACATTTCCGGCATCTTCCCAGATTTCCACTGTAGGAGTGAATTCGATTTTGACTTCATCGCCAGTACTATCAATGACTTCTTTCAATGGAACATTGGCTATATAGTTGTATCTATATCCTGGGGTCCAGGTGTTGGCAGTCAAACCGGAATCCGAAATGTTATGTTCTAATGTTGCTTCGAAGTTAGCTGTTCCTGTGGATTCACCGTGTATGGTTGCCGTGAAAGTTACTTTCAAAGCGTCAGTACTTTTTTGAGGAATGACAAGTTTTACCTGATCGGATGAAACTCCTGAGGATATTACTCCTGAATTCGATAGTTCGCTATAAGAATATCCCTCGTTAGCACTTCCTGTCCATGTGGCAGTTCCGTTATATTCCGCAGTTGCCGTGGAAACAGCTCCGTTTATCTTGACATCTGTTATTGTCATTTTGTACACTTCCGCTGCATCGGTGGTAAATGTAAGCTTTACCTGGCTGAGCAGATGCTTGAAGTTTAAAGATACTGGGTCTTTTGAACCGATATATGTATCGGCATCAACTCCGTCAATTACTGCCGCAACAAGGTCTTTAGAGTCGTCCGGTGTATATTCTTCGAATGTCAATGTTTTTGTGGCCGGGTCAAATTGAGCATTGGCGATTTCACCGTTTGCACCGTCTGCATATGCTCCGAAAGCGTAGGTCATGCCCGGCTTCCAATAATAAGCAGTAGTGCTTATTTCATTATTAAAAGCTGTTCCCTCCCATGCAGCGGTGCCGTCATCATACTTGCCGAAAACATAGAATCCGGTACCGAGAGTGCTTGTATTAACTTCGGTTACAGCCTTTGTCGGTTTGCCGACAAACGGACTGAAGCCGATTGCCCTGTCCTGTGATACATCGACAATCTGTGTCTTTGTACATCCTGCCATTGCCAGACATGCAACGGCGATTCCTAAAATACTCTTTTTCATAAATTTATTATAATTGAGTTAAACATAATATGTTGTTATTGTAAAAATCAGTTCAGAGGCAGTTCGATGTCCTCGAATTCGCCCCAGCCGTCGACATTCACGTCAAAGCCTCCCGAGCCTTCCATGCCGTCCTCGTCATCGATTACTATGTCCTGTATCACGATGACTCCTCCCCTCGGCTGGACCTTGACCTGGTCCGTGACGTCATAGTCGAACGTCAGTATCTTTCCATTGTTGAGCCTTACTTCGAGATTCAGGTTGAATCTGTGATTGTCCCGGGCCTGTTCCGGTATAGGGTCTGCATCCGGAACTCCGAATGAGAGCACCTGAGTATGGATTCCGAGTTTCTGGTCGACTATACAATCGTCAAAAAGGATTGTGGCGATATCTTCCGTCGTCCGTCCAGTCTGAAGGTATACGCTTCCCGCCATCCCTGACAGTGCTCCGCGGGCAAGGGCAACATAATTCAGTCCGCTCTTGAACATGAAATGTATGATATAGTTGTATGTCAATGGTCTCATGAAAGCGGAAATCTCCGTTTCTGTAAGTGACTCCTCGGCCTGATGTTCCGCTATGAAGCATCCGAACAATTGGTCCGGTGCATTTACAGTCGTTTCCTCGCTGAAACGGGTATTGTATGTGGAACGAGTTCTTGTCCTGGTGCCGGCAACGGCTGTAGCCAGCAAACCTTCATTTTCAAATACGATGTATTCAGTATCGTTGTTGTAGAACAGTATGTCGTGAGTTCCCGGACGCATGTGGAGGCGTCCACCATCGGTTTCAAGATTTGATTCGTTGTCAAGAATACCGTCTGTAAATACCTGGGCGCGTATACCGGTCGCAGGCTCCGGACGAAGGTCGTCATAACTGAATCCGAGTACTCCGCGCCATCTTTCTTCCCAGTTTTTGGATACATTCCTTTCCCATTCACGTTCCCATTCTGCCTTTGTCACGGCACGTACCTTAAGGGAATGGGCGTCATGATTGTAGCATAATTCCTTTCTGCAACTGCCTGTGACTGCTGCAAGACTGAGAATTATAAAGACTGTTTTGATGGCCGGCATGAGTCTTTTCATCTCGCACCTCCTTTTTTATACCCTATGCGCCATGCCAGAGCAAGTTTCAGTTTCAACGGACCGAAATAGTTCAGTGCCGATGTCTGCTGGTAAACATAGCATTGGTCAATAGGGATATATTCCCTGTATCTTGTATACATGTATCCGACACCGACTCCCGCTTCCAGAGAAAGCACCTTGCCGATAGGGAAAACATATCCGTAGCTTATACCTGCATATCCGCCTTCTCCCTGATAGCCTCTGTAACCGTTTTCAAGGTCATACAGTCCTCCGCCTATAAAGGCTCCGAGATAATGCCCGTGGTACGGTTCGCTTGTCTTGAACCAGTATCTTGCCTCCGGACTGACATTAGCCAGCTGATAGTATTTATGCTTGCTGTCGCGTGACCACCAGGATACGTTTCCTTCCAGGGCAACTGACCATTTTTCGTTTATTCGGTATTCTATTTCAAGTGACGGAGAAAGCAGACAGTCATATAGGAGATTCGTCTTCAGTACCCAGGGACTTTCCACATAGATTTTAGTCACCTCTGTATTAGCCACTACCTCTGTTTTAGCCGTTTCGGGTTCTGCAGCGATTGTTCCCGTTGCATCAGGGGCTTCATTTTCAGCTGCCGCATCCTGAACAATTTTCTCTTCAGATTCTCCGGTGCCGGTCTCATTTTCTACCGTCATATCGGTTTCGCCGGTATCCTCCTCCATAAGCTCTTCTGTATTTTCAATATCGGCTTCCTCTGCATCCTCTTCAATAGTTTCCGGGGTCAAGGTTTCGTCTGCCGAGGTTTCTGCAGGGATGCTTTCCGGAACGGTAATGTCCTCCGGTTCATATCCTTCGACATATTCCAGACCTATTATGGCAACAATATCTTTTTGTCCTTTGTATGCAGTCGTGTAGTTTTTTGTCCTGTAATAGTCCTCCTTCATGCCGTGAAGGGTGATGAAGTATGATTTGACCTGGTTCGTGCGGTTTTTTGCTGCGGCCCTGTTCGCTTCTTCCGTAGGGTAGGAACTGCAGTATCCTCTTATAACTATATATGCCTTTCCGGAACAAATTTCGTCCCGGTGACTGTCAATAAAATCCACAGCTTCCCTGATCGCCGGTTCATTGTCAAGAAACGGAGAGTAGAACATGAGTCTTTCAGGAACGAACCGGAATATTATCGCGGTGTCCCTCTCATGAATAACCGATTTGTAGTCATTGCCAAATATCTGTTGTGTTATGAGTACAGAAAACAGCAATGTTATCATACATTTACAATGTTTTACCATTATAGATGAATTTACGTGTGTTACTGGATTCTTAACAAACAGTTTTTTGTAAGGTGTTTTAAAAACAAATGGTTACAGGATTTTCAGTACACATTCTTTCGGTTAATGATTTCTGTCAAAAAGTTATTATTTTCTTTCATCACTCTTGTGCAAATTTATATTTTAATTTTTCCAAAAGCAAACATAATTTTGAATTTTTCAAATATTTTATGGGGGGGGGTGTTCATTATCAATTACTTACGCTAAAATCAGAAAACCGCTGATTTTGAATTTTTATAAAACGAAGCCAACTTTACTTATCTTTGTTCAACCGGTTGAAATTAGTTTGGAGTTTCATATTTTATTTTTAAATTTGCTGCCGCGAAACGGTGACGGCCCAAGGTCCGTTTAAAAGGGAATCCGGTCGGAATCCGGAACAATACCCGTTGCTGTATTTCCATTGCCCGGTTTCGGGAGTCCGTGCATTAGATGTCACTGCCGCAAGGCGGGAAGACGTGCGGATGGATAAGTCAGAAAACCTGCCGTTTCCGCGATAACAGAAGCACTGCGGGATTACGGTTGCTGTCCTTTTCTGCCGCCCCGGTCCGGGCGGCGGTCGGATGCATGGCAAACCTGTCCCCGGAAAACAGGAATGGTTTGGCATGAACGTTTCAATTCGGAAATATTTCATCCTTGCAGCCCTGCCGTTGTTGGCGGGGTGCATGTCATGGGATTATGAACCGGATTCGGATTTTTCCGTGAATCCTGCTCCCGGCCGCGGACTGTTCATTGTGAACGAGGGAAATTTCCAGTATGGAAATGCGACACTTTCCTATTATGATACGGAAACGCATGAGGTCGAGAATGAAGTGTTTGTGCGTGCAAATTCACAGAAACTCGGCGATGTGGCCCAGTCGATGATAATGCATGACGGGACAGCCTGGATAGTAGTGAACAATTCGCATGTGCTTTTCGCCATAGATCCGGTCACATTCGTGGAGAAGGGACGGATTACGGGGCTTACTTCTCCGAGATACATGCATTTCATTTCCGATGAGAAAGCCTATGTGACACAGCTGTGGGACAGCCGTATTTTCATAGTAAACCCTAAAACAAGGTCGGTGACCGGATATATTGAAACCGGTATGGATGACGCCGTGGCTTCCACGGAGCGGATTGTGGAGTATGGAGACCATGTATTTGTAAACTGCCATTCATATCAGAGGACCATACTGAAGATAGATACCGGCTCGGATGAAATAGCGGGACGTCTTGAGGTGGGCTTGCAGCCGAATTCGATGGCCATCGACAAGAACGGCAAACTCTGGGTGCTTACGGACGGCGGATATCCGGGAAGTGCGGCCGGGTATGAACCGGCAACTCTAAGCAGGATAGACCCGGACACCTTCAGGATAGAAAAGACATTCACGTTCTACGGTGATTCGGATCCTTCGGAACTGAATCTCAATGTGGACCGTGACACTCTTTATTTCATAAATGATGATGTGTGGAAGATGCCGGTGGATGCGGAGACACTTCCTTCGGTCCCTTTCATCGGGAGCAGGAATACGAAATATTATTCGATGACGGTATGCCCGTGGAATTCCGATGTCTATGTCGCCGATGCAATCGATTATCAGCAGAAAGGCATTATATACAGATATTCTGCCGCGGGAAAACTTCTTGACGAGTTCCGCGCCGGCATTATTCCCGGATTTTTTTGCTGGTATTGATTATGGAACTGCTCGCATGCATACTGGCTTTTCTGACGATGGGACTCCATCAGTCCGATTCCCTGGAAATGAGGGACCGGATAACGGAGTCTGTAGTTACCGGATACAGGCCTCTCAAGGATGCAGGGGTAAACAGAACAGAATTCGATACTCTGGCTCTCAGGGAGAACATTTCCCTTTCGCTTGCAAACATTCTTGAGTACAACTCATCCTTGTTCGTGAAACAGTACGGCAGGACATCGGTTTCCACCGTTTCGTTCCGCGGTACATCTGCATCTCATACCCAAGTGCTTTGGAACGGGATGAAGATAAATTCTCCGATGCTGGGAATGACTGATTTTTCCATGATTCCGTCATATCTCGTGGATCAGGCTTCTCTGCTTCACGGGTCTTCTTCACTTCAGGCAGTTTCCGGAGGACTGGGAGGAGCCGTCCTTCTCAATACCGGAGCTCCGGAAACCAAGGGGCTGGGACTGCAGTATGTACAGGGGCTCGGTTCGTTCTGGACTGCGGATGAGTTCCTGAGACTGACATATGGGGGAGAGCGTTTCAGTTCTTCGACAAGGCTGATACTGGCTTCTTCGGAGAACAGGTTCAAGTTCAGGAACATGGACAAGAAGGAAAATATTTATGACGACCGGATGAACATCATCGGTTCATATCATCCGGTGGAGGAATATGAAAGCGGGGCATATACGGACTTTCATGTACTTCAGGAATTTTTCTACGATGCCGGAAACGGGAATGACTTGTCGCTTTCGGCATGGTACATGAGGTCTTACAGGGAACTTCCCGAGATTTCCGTCGATTACGGGGATGCTTCCGATTTCCTGAACGAGCAGAGGGACAATACATTGAGGTCTGTAGCTTCATGGACCAGGACATGGCCGGATGCGAGGTTGAAGACGTCCGCCGGTTATTCAGGTACATTCCTGTCCTATGACTATGCCAGGGACAGGGGGAATGGAGAACTGGCATATATGACAAAGTCGAGAAGCCGTGTGAATACGGTATACGGTGATGTTTCTTTCGAAAAGTATTTCGGGGACAAGTTCCTTATCGATGCAGACCTTTCCGTGCATCAGCATTTCGTGAACTCAGCCGATGAGAGCATTCTTGTTCAGGGAAGCGACGGGGACAATGCGGGCTATGATGCATCGAGACTCGAAGTATCCGGGTTCGTTACGGCGAAATGGAAGCCTGTGGACAGGGTAGGCCTTTCCATGACTCTGCGTGAGGAACTTTACGGACAGGAATTTTCTCCGGTCATTCCCGCATTCAACATGGATGTGCTTTTGTCGGAAAAAGGAATGGTTTACCTGAAAGGCTCGGTATCGAGAAATTACAGGTACCCGACTTTGAATGACCTGTACTTCATGCCCGGGGGCAATCCTGACCTGAAACCGGAATCAGGCTTTTCTTATGATGCGGGATATTCGTTCGATATCGGTTTTTCGGGAAGGCTCGGGATTTCCGGAGAGGGAAACTGGTTCGATTCATATATAGATGATTGGATTCTGTGGGTTCCCAACGGAGCGAAAAAGGATTTCTATACTCCGATGAATATAATGAGGGTACATGCATACGGTATGGAACAGAAACTGTCGGGATACTGGCATTTCGGCAGGCACTGGAAACTTTCGCTTGACGGAAATTTCACATGGTCCCCGTCCATCAATTGCGGAGAACCGAGGTCTTCCGGCGACGAGTCCGTAGGAAAACAGCTTGTGTATATTCCTGAATATTCATCCTCGGTTGTCGGGTCTCTCGCTTACCGTACGTGGACATTCATGTACAAATGGTGCTATTACAGTACAAGATATACAATGACAAGCAATGATTATACGATTTCCGGACAAGTGCCGCCTTATTTCATGAGTGATGTCACATTGTCGAAGACTCTCGATATGCCATGGGCGGGTCTGTCGTTTTCATTGTCCGTAAGGAATCTGTTTGACGAGGAATACCTTTCGGTGCTGGCTCGGCCTATGCCCGGGATAAATTTCGAGTTCTTTGTCGGCATATCCCCGAAGTTTGATTTAAAAAGGAAGAAAAGATCATGAATAAACATTTGATTGAGTTGTTGTTATTGGTTGCAATCCCTATATGCACGTGCATTTCCTGTGACAGGACATGCGGCGGCCCCGATTTTCCGGAAACCTACTATAAACCTGAGTATGCTTCCGGATTTGAGATTGTAGGGATGAAGGACAGTCTGAGCAGGGTAATCAGGGTCACCGCTCCTTGGCAGGATGCTGATTCCTCTGCTCTTGAACTGTTCATTTCACGTGGCGGAGAATGTCCTCCGGAAGGCTTCAGGGGACAGGTAATAGATTCGGAGGCTTCCCGTATCGTTGCCATGTCTTCATCATATGTGGCTATGCTCGATCTGATAGGTGAGACGCCGAGGACAGCGGCCGTTTCAGGAATTGATTTCATAACGAATACATATGTCAGGGAGCATCGCGACAGTATTGCCGACGTTGGCAGTGAATCGTCCGTGGATTATGAAAAACTGGTTTCCGTCAGGCCGGACCTGGTGCTTCTTTACGGCATATCGTCGTCAAGTCCGATGGAAAACATGCTTGAATCTCTCGGGATTCCTTATATGTATATGGGAGAATATCTTGAGCCTTCTCCATTGGGCCGGGTGGAATGGCTGGTGGCGATGGCTGAAATAGCAGGGAAGGCGGAGACCGGGATAAGCCGCTTTCGTGAAATAAGGGATAGTTATGAAAGTCTTAAGGCAAAGGCTTCGGCGGCCGGCTCGAAACCGTCTGTGATGTTGAATGTACCATATGGCGATATCTGGTTCATGGCTTCTTGCGGTAGCTCGATGGCAAGGATGATAGCTGATGCCGGAGGAGACTATATATATAAGAAGAACAGTACGAACAAGTCCCTGCCCATTGACATGGAAACGGCATACGTATATGTGTCCGATTCGGATTTCTGGCTTAATGTAGGTCAGATGACATCCGTGCGGGAACTGGTTTCGTCCTATCCGCAGTTTGCAGGTGCGGAAGTCGTTTCATCAGGAAATATATATAATTGTGACAAATTGAGAAATCCAGGCGGAGGAAATGATTTCTGGGAAATGGGGCAGTTGCGCCCGGATCTGATTCTTTCGGATCTTATCACGATTTTTCATCCTGAAATATACCGTGCCGATTCTCTCTATTATTACAGGAGGCTGAGATGATTAAAGGGGCTGTAATTAAAAGGCGGTGTCTGGTTTTCTGGCCGCTGATGACGATATTGCTGATTGCCGTATTCATTGCCGACATGATGGTAGGCGGTGTCGGTGTTTCCCTGTCCGATATGTTCAGGACTTTTACGGGTGGGGATGTTTCGGAACAGACTCGCACCATACTTCTTGAAATCAGATGGGTCAAGGCTGTGGTTGCAGTGTTTGCCGGTATTGCGGTGTCGGTAAGCGGACTTCTTATGCAGACTTTGTTCCGCAATCCTCTTGCCGGTCCATATGTACTTGGTGTCAGTTCCGGAGCATCCCTCGGTGCCGCCCTTTTTGTTTTGGGCACTCCTCTTATGTTTTCATCGCTTCCTTCTTTCTGGGGAATGTCCGGTCTGGCTTTGTCTTCATGGGCAGGTGCATCTCTGATTCTTCTGGCAATTGCGGCAGTAAGCCGGCGCATGAAGGATATAATGGTGGTTCTCATTCTCGGTATGATGTTCAGTTCAGGTATTGATGCCGTGGTGCAGATCCTCCAGTTCTTCAGTGACGAAATGTCATTGAAGTCGTTCGTGATATGGACGATGGGATCGTTGGGAACGGTTACTTCCGGGCAGTTGAAGATTCTGGCATCCGTGGTTTCCGCGGGGACGCTGATAGCCTTGTTTTCCGTGAAACCTCTCAATATGCTGCTGCTCGGGGAACAATATGCCGTCACCATGGGAACCGATATAAGGAAAGCCAGGGGTGTGATATATCTGTCCACAGTCCTTCTTGCCGGGACGGTTACAGCTTTCTGCGGACCGATAGGATTTCTGGGATTAGCCGTGCCGCATCTTACAAGGTTCATGACTCATGAGGCGGATCACCGGGTTCTGGTACCTGCGACAGCCCTGACGGGGGCCGTAATGATGCTTGTATGCGACATGTTTTCGAAAATGACTTCGCTTCCTGTGAATGTAATGACTTCGCTGCTGGGAATACCGGTGGTGATTTGGGTAGTACTGAAAAACAAGAATATCCTGAAATGATAGCTTTACGGAATCTTACCATAGAATATGACAATAGTCCGCTGCTGCGGAATCTGAATATGTCTTTTCCCGAGAACAGGCTTGTCGCCATGCTCGGATGCAACGGAGCAGGCAAAAGTACTCTGCTGAGGGTAATGGCGGGGCTTCAGTCTGCCGCTTCAGGTGCGGTGCTGTATGATGGCGTCCCGATAAATGAGATGAGTGCGGAAAACAGGGCGAAGACTGTATCTTTCGTAAACACGGAGCGGGTAAGGATTGCCAATCTCAGATGTTCCGATCTTGTGGCTCTCGGGCGTGCTCCTTATACCGACTGGCTCGGCAATATGCGCGGTTCCGACAGAAAGGCCGTTGAGGATGCTCTTGAAGCCGTTGATATGGCGGATTATGCATCTCGTACAATGGATACGATGTCTGACGGGGAGTGCCAGAGGATAATGGTCGCCAGGGCATTGGCGCAGGATACTCCCGTGATGCTGCTCGATGAGCCGGCAGCTTTTCTGGACCTTCCGAACAAGTACCGTCTTGCAAAACTGCTCCATCGTCTTGCGTCCGAAAAAGGAAAGACGGTGATTTTTTCGACCCATGACCTTGACGTTGCAATTGAAGAGAGCGACGAGATTGTGCTCGTGACTTCGTCCGGGCTTATGTCGGGAACTCCGTCGGAGATGCTGTCTTCCGGCTTGATAGGGAAGGTTTTCGGTCTGGAAAAATACATGACTGCCAGTGTATGCGGGATGAGACACCCGTGCCGCAAGGCTGGTTCAAGTACGGAATGAATCATAAGCAATCTGCGAGGTCATAATGGGACAGGGTATCTTAATGGATTTATATATAATGTGATATGGAAAAATACCGGATAATGGATAACGTTATGAAGTGCATCTGCATGGCTGCCGCCATATTGTCGGCTGCATGTGCATGCAACAAGGTCGAGAAAATCGTAGTGACGGAGAACAAGGCGGTTGTGGTGGAATATTCTCCGGCACCGGGGCAGTTCATCAATGACGGTTTTGATTGCACGACAATGGCTGAGGCCGTAGCGTGGGCCCAGAGCCGAATCGATGACGGATTTTTTGTTTCATTGGGCGCATTCGGCGGTTATATCGTCGTGGAGATGTCTTCGGAAATCTTAAATGAAGAGGGGTATGATTTTTCCGTAGCCGGGAATCCTTTTGACCAGAGCTCCGAACCAGGCGTTGTCTGGGTTTCGCAGGATGGCATTTCATGGTTCCAGCTTGAAGGCAAGGACCGCGAATTCAGAAACCGGTCGGTGACATATTATCGTCCGGAGGGCGGGGAACCGGCTGATGTGAAATGGAAAGATTCGGAAGGTAATGAAGGCATCGTGCAATATCTTCCGCAGTTCCACAGGAATTCCTGTTTCCCCGCATGGGTCGATTCGGATGAATATACCTTGACCGGGACGCGTCTCGAGGCCAGGGACATGATTGACGGGAACGGGATATGGAAATCCGGTACATACATGTCAGGATATGTGGACAACTGGGCTTCGGACATGGAGGAGAAGGCGGCCGGACAGCCTAACAGGTTCGATATCGATGATGCCGTGGATTCAGACGGCAATCCCGTATCCCTTCCTTCCATAAAGTTCATCAAGGTGCAGACAGCCGTCATTTCAATGAATCCTTCTCCTGCAGTAGGTGAAATGTCTACCGAGGTGGTTTCCTTCAAGGCATTGCATTGAAAAATGTTTTAATTCCGGCTTCATTTTCTATATAATAAAATGTATATTTGCAATCGCTCGGATTTGCTTTCTCTGAAGTGTCTCCCTTGCTGATATAATTTACGGAGGCATTGTAAAGTCCCAATACGCGATGATGAATAATGAAACTGGAATGAAAAAGAAATGTATCCGGACAGCAGGTATGATATCTGCCGTCCTGTTTGTTATTATTGTATCTGTAAGGTGTGCGGGTGCTCCGGAATCTTTTGTATTCGTCCAGCTTACCGATCCGCAGCTGGGTTTTGCCTCATCCAATGCCGGGTTCGGGGACGAAACGGATAATATGGAGAAGGCGGTCGCGATGATAAACGGCATGAAGCCGGATTTCGTCGTTATTACCGGTGATCTTGTGAACAAATATGATGACGTGGCCCAGCTGGATGAATTCGAACGTCTTCTGGACATGTTCAATGATTCTATTCCCGTATATCTGTTGCCGGGAAATCATGATACTCCGAAGGTGGAAGGTCCTTCTTCACTTGAATCATATATCGGCAGATACGGTTATGACAGGTTCTCGTTCAAGCACAAGTCCTGCCTTTTTACAGGAATCAATTCTAATATAATCAAGGACGGATGCGGTCAGCTGGAAGAGGAGCAGTATGCATGGCTCGATTCGCTTTTGTCTGTTGACGGTGTCAAGGCAAGGCATGCTTTTGTCTTCATGCATTGTCCTCCGTTTGCCCGAAGTGAATCGGAGAATGAGACATATTCCAACTTTTCTTCGGAGGACAGGAAAAAGTATATGGAACTTTTCGTGGAAAAGGGTGTGGATGCCGTGTTCGCCGGTCATCTTCATCATGCATTCGATGCCGTATACAAGGATTGCAGGATAGTGACATCCGCTCCCGTGAGTATGCATCTCGGTGAAGGGGGTTACTCGGGAATGACTGTCGTAAGGGTTTCCGGGGATGGTTTTGAGTATGAAAACGTCAGATTATAATCAGAAAGTGTGTAATTTCATCAATATCAAAAAATCATAAGTCATGAAGATCGGAAAGTTGTCGACGTTGCTGATTATTTCTATCGGTGCCGTTTGCGTCTGCAGCTGCAACAGCGGACTCAGACACGAAAACAAGTTTGAATCCTGGCCTGTATGTGAGACTCTGGACCGGGGAATGTTCTGGCCGGAACATCAGGTGGTTCCCCGTTTTGCTGATCCGGCGGATACTCTTGATGCGATGTTTGTGGATAAGGAAGGACGGGATGGCGATGAACTCATAACTCTTGCCACACTTCAGGGTATCGTGAACAGGGAAAAGCCGAGAATATTTTTCCTGAAAGAGAACAGGGGAGGACGCAGCGAGTGGGTGGACAGAATCGGCATTTCCATCAGGGAGATACCTTATGAAAGCAGATGGGACCTTGTCAGGAAGTATTCTTCGGAGCTGAAGGGAGTTGTGCTGTATGATGCGTCCAGCAGCATTCATTACAGGAACCTTGCCAGTACCGTTGCAGGAATAACAGGATGCATAGCAGCCGTGGACAGTGTTTACAATGTTCTTTCCAACCATGGTATCAATCTTGAGGTTGTCGCGGACCTGAGGAATCTTCAGTTTACGGACAAATGCGACATATATAATTATATGTATGAGAAATATTGGCCTCAATGCAACAAGAGGCTCCTTTTGAGCCACAGTCCGTCAACACCTTGCGATATCAGGGACATAGCTGTCGCTACCGGCGGCGCCATATTCTGGCTTGACCCGCGCAAGGAAGAGGAAAAGGCAGTGGCATCCCGATTCATTGCAGACATGGTTCCGGGAGACGGGATTGTTCTCGGATGGTGGCCTGAAGAGCGTTCCGGTATAGGTCTGGTGACTTCTTACGGATTGTCTACTATCCCTTCGGATTTTTATGACAATGCGACTGTGTTTGCCGGCGGGAATCATGTCATCCATCATGCCAGGATACCTCAAATGCCGGAACTGGAGAATAAGATATACATAGCCTTGTTCTTGAGCGACGGTGACAATGTACAGTATTGCCAGCATACAATGTCCAGATTGTGGGACAGCAGCAACAGGGGTCTTGTGCCTATCAACTGGACGGCAAGTCCGGGGTTGGCCGATATCGGACCGGATATCCTGAACTATTATTATGCAACTGCAACGGATAATGACTGTATCTCTTCCGGACCTTCCGGAATAGGGTATGCTCTTATTTATGATGCACACAACAAGAGATGGTTCACCGAGGGGCGTGACCGTATCACTCCTTATACCAGGCTTACGAATCAGTATCTGGAAAAGAGCGGGATGCGTGTGATTACATTGTGGGATGAGGTCAGCGAGGAGCAGATTGATGCGTATGCCGAGAACTGCCGCTATCTCTACGGTATGACCGAACAGGACTGGATGATGGGAGAGAAGGTGACGACGGTACATTCAAGAGGACGCCTTGCCGTTCTTCCTAACAGACCTTGTTATGTTGGAAGGATCGATGACATTGTCCGTCACTGGAAGGATACGCTGTCTGCGTACAAGGCAGACAAACCTGTATTCCTGACTGCTCAGGGCGTGTCATGGGTGATGGGACCGGATGAAATGCTGAATCTCAAGGAGACTCTGGAAGCCATGTCTCCGGGAAATATCGTATTGTGCAGGGGAGACCATTTCTTTGCGCTGTACAATCAGGCGAACGGTCTTGATTTCAATCTTGCTTTACTGCCTTCAGCCGAGGTGAGCTCATCATCTTCAGGATATGACTGTTTTGTAGCCGACGGTTCTTCCGCACCGGAATATCAGTGGGTGGATTCTCAAAATGGAGAGAAATGGATAGCTTTCGATTTTGGAAAGCCTTATCTGATTGACAGATATGTCGTGAGGCATGCCGGTTATGCCGGAGTTCCCGAGGCTATGAATACGAGGAGTTTCGATGTAGAGGTCAGTCTGGACGGAGAGAACTGGACTTTGGCTGATGTCCAGAAAGGAAACCGCAAGGCTGTTTCCGATGTCGATTTTCCTGCAGTGGAGGCAAGGTTCGTGCGCTTCAATATCAGGAAAGCAGCTTCAAGGTCATATTTTGATTCCGGCTTATATCCGGGAACCGAAGATATTGCCGTCATAGGTGATATCGAGGTTTACGGAAGGGAACTTCCTGGCAGATAGCCGCCGGTACCGTTCTCGGGCGCCCGGCCAGGCGTCGCCGGGAAAATATGTTTTTGTGTCGGGGTATGTCCGTGAGCAGGGGGAGATGATAAAAATGTTATGAGCGGAAAACGGGATTCGAACCCGCAACCCTCAGCTTGGAAAGTAATGTCTCAAAATTTCTCAAACAGTTCTTTTTACCTGTTTTGTGCCCGTCTAATCCACAGTTTACATCCTATGTAAAACTATGTTTGGTTAAACTTAAATCTTCAAAAATCTGTTGTAAATATAGCTGTTTCCTGTGATAAAGTTCTGCCTTTGAAATAATATCGTACCATAATGGATAAAATAACCAGCAAGAGTGCCTGTTATCTGAACAGTTCAGAATGAGTGCCCAATCTTACTAACTTGATAAGATTTTCTGTCTCGTCAAGCCAAATAAGCAAGGTGTCATTCTCTATATGGCACTCCAGATGACCGCTATATTCCCCAATCAGCATATGTGCTTTGTAGTGCTTTGGAAGACTTTCCCCTCTTTCCAATATACCCACGACCTCATATAATTTTTCCAATGTTTCGGGCTTATGCCTATATCTCTTCAAATCCTTCTTGAATTTGCCCGAAGCTACTACAACTTTCATTCAAGAGATTTTAAAAATGATTCAAGACTTGATGTATCCACCTTTGTGAGATTTTTTCCTTCCCTGGCTTCTTTCATTGCCGCCAATGTTTCCTCATTTGGTTCTCTGTAAACTGCATCCAAAAGGACGCTCTCCACATAGTTATTTAGGCTTCTGTTTTCCTTTCTTGCCTCTATCTTCAGCCTTTCAAGCAGGTCTTTTCTGAGCCTGAAAGCAGTCTGTTTTCTGTCTAATGCTATTGTATCCATATTTCTGCCATATTAAATATCACAAATATATAATATTAGTATAACAAATCAAAATTTGACCTATCTGGAAACAAAAGATGTATCCACTTCTCCTTTATAGATTCATCCAAAGAGAATACATCTTCAAATCTATCGGCACATTACATCAAACTCAGAATACCCCAACATAATGACTTCTCCAACTAATGCCACATCAGCAAGGAGATAATGCCTTTTGTTTTTGCTTGAAATAGTAGTACGTACCAGCCATTCCCGCAGTCTCAAGCAGTTTTCTGCTCAATTTATCATCATTGAAATAAGTTGCATTTCCAGCGGCAAAGGCTGTCTCTGAAGATCTTGAATTGAAGATTATCGGGCCGGCATCTATGTCCACTCCAACCTGGCAGCTTCTGTCACTGTACTCCTTGAGGCCGGTGGAAGGAAATTTTTTGAGGACTGTCTTTTAAGCCTCTCATATTGTCCTTTGGCAAATTCTTCATCCTGAAATGTCAGGTTGCACATATCTGAATTTCATACCATAATGAAGTAATTTATATGTTTCCGAAGTTAATGCAAACCTTATCTTCTCCGACATTGCATCAACAGAAAGATAATTTACCTGACTGTTCGGCTATTTGACGGATATCCTTCCTTTTGCCAACCACTTCCATGTACTTCGGCAAAGGAGTCTATTTTTAATAAAAAACTGCCTTTTCTCATGCTCCTCGCCGGGGAGGCACTTTCAAGCAGACCGCTGTCGGGCTGACGCCCTTGCCGCCCTTTCACTTCTAGTCATTGAAAACAAGCTTTCTTCCTTGAAATGAAAGACCGCCATAGCCAGTGGCTACAGCGGTCTGCTTGAGCGGAAAACGGGATTCGAACCCGCGACCCTCAGCTTGGGAAGCTGATGCTCTACCAACTGAGCTATTTCCGCAATGGGATTGCAAATGTACTAATTAATCTCAAAAAGACCAACAGATTGATGAATATTTAACTTTTTTTGTCTTGGACACCATTCGGCGAATTCTGGCTATTTCCTCCGAAAATGATTTTTATTGTTGAAAATAACGTACATTTGCACGTTTCTCCGGGGCGGGGAAATCAGCATACGTGTTATTCGCCCTATGTCATTTATCCGGTTTCTGTTATGAACAATATCAAAGGATATGTATTCGGAATAGTTACATCTGTCACTTTCGGTCTCATCCCGTTGTTTACTTTGCCTCTGATGCATAAGGGGATGAATTATGATTCCATTCTTTTTTACAGATTCCTTTAGATAAACGTGATATCCCTGTCCTGCTTCTCCTCGGTGTATTCTACACGGCCTCAGCAATGTTCCTTTTGATGGGATACAAATACATGGGAGCCGGAGTAGCCACGGCTATTCATTTTACTTATCCAGTATTTGTCACTCTTTTTATGGCGGCAGCGCTTCTGACGCTGAGCATAAAGAGTTTTCGTAAAAGACTTTAATTTTTTCGGGCTATGTTCAAGTACTTGTTGGAAAAAGAATTCAAGCAGTTTTTCAGGGATCCCGGACTGCCCAAGATGGCAATCGCATTCCCTGTTCTGATGATGCTTGTATTCCCGTTTGCTGTAAGCATGGAAATCAGGAATATAAATCTTGTTGTCGTGGACAGCGACAGATCATCCGATTCAAGGAATCTGATAGAAAAATGTACGGCATCCGGCTACTTCATTCTGAAGGATATCTGCGATGATCCGGAAAAGGCGCAGTCAATGATGGATGCCGGCAAGGCCGACGCGATACTTACAATCGACGGGACCTTTTCCAGGGAGTTGGGAAAGGGGACCGGTCTTCCGCTGGGTATAAAGGTAAATACGGTGAACGGTACAAAGGGAAGCATCGGCGCCCAGTATCTGATGGCCTGCATAATGGATTTCGTAGCCGACGGGAGCATGGCGGAAGGCATGCAGGCAGTTTCTTCCGCGCCTTCAATAAGCGTTTCCGAAAAATATGATTACAATCCGTACATGGATTACAAGGTATTCATGGTCCCGGCCCTTATCGTGATAGCGATAACGATGGTTACCGGGTTTTTCCCTGCGCAGAATATCGTAGGAGAGAAGGAAAACGGTACCATAGAGCAGATCAACGTTACTCCGGTAAAGCCTGCGGCATTCATAATATGCAAGCTCATTCCATACTGGTGTATAGCGTTTTTCATTCTGTCCGCCTGCCTGTTCATTGCCTGGATACTCTTCGGATATACATGTTCCGGAAATCTTGCCGTTCTGTATCTTTTCACCACCCTCCAGATTTTCGTCACTTCCGGACTGGGACTTCTTATTTCGAATTATAGCGACAATGCCCAGCAGGCAATGTTCATCATCTGGTTTTTCATGATGATATTCATGCTTATGAGCGGTATATTCACGCCGATAGCCTCCATGCCGGACTGGGCCAAGGCCATAACCTTCCTGAATCCGCTAAGATATTATGCCGATGCAATGAGAGCAGTGTTCCTTAAGGGAAGTACATTTTTCGATGTATGGTACGATGCCGCAGGACTGGCCGCAATAGGCTGTGCAAATCTCACTCTTGCCGTATTCACTTACAGGAAAGTCAACTGATTTCTTTCATTTTTGAAAAATAAAATTGTAACTTTATAGGCACGAAATTACAAATAGACTTTTCAGAATATGAAATTACGCAAGGCTGATGTCGGCGATGTCGACGGAATCATGGCCCTGTTGCATCAGGTAGCCGCAATTCACCATGACGGAAGACCGGATCTTTTCCGGGAAGGTGCTTCCAAATATACTGCAGACGAGTTGGCAGAAATACTTGATGACAGTTCGAGGCCCGTCCTCGTGGCTGTCGATGACGGTAATAATGTCAGGGGATACGCATTCTGCGTTCTCAAGGAAACTATCGGTGACAACATATTGACGGATATCCGCACTTTGTATCTGGATGATCTCTGTATAGACGGAAATTTCCGGGGGAAGGGTATCGGTACCATGCTGTTCGAGTCAGTAAAAAATCTGGCCAGGGAGAAAGGATGCTATAACGTCACGCTCAATGTATGGAGCTGCAATGGAACAGCTATGGAATTTTACCGCAAGTGCGGTCTGGTTCCGCAGAAGACCATGCTTGAAACCATACTTTGATAATGTGCTGCAAATGATTCCAGTGTATGAAGATAGCATTGTTACAAAGGGATATTGTCTGGGCGGATCCGGATTCGAACAGACAGCGCAATGAAGATGTGATTGCAGGATATGGCGGTGCCGATCTCCTGGTATTTCCGGAAATGTTTTCTACCGGTTTCTGTACCGTTCCCGACGGAATTGCGGAAAAGTCGCCTTCCGGAACGCTTTCCTGGATGAAGGAAAAGGCAGCCGGGTGCGGTTGTGCCGTTGCCGGAAGCATCGCGGTGGAAGAATACGGAAGATTTTACAACAGATTCTATTTCGTCCATCCGGATTCGCGGGTTGAATATTATGACAAAAGACATCTTTTTACTTACGGTGGCGAGGACAGGCATTTTACTCCCGGAAACAAAAGGACTGTTGTAGAACATAGCGGGGTCCGCATTCTTCTGCAGGTATGTTATGATTTGAGATTTCCGGTATGGTCACGTAATTTAGGAGACTATGATATGGCCGTCTATGTGGCCAGCTGGCCGGAATCCAGGATAGAGGCATGGAAAAGTCTTCTTCGCGCGAGGGCAATTGAAAACCAGTGTTATGTCGCCGGGGTGAACAGGTGCGGGGATGACCCCTCCAACCATTATACCGGTGCGACCATGCTTGTCGATCCGTACGGCAATGTGGTGGCCGGATGTCCGGATGGAACGGAGAGCGGGATCATTGCTGATGTGGATATGGAACTCCTGCGTGATTTTAGGAGGAAGTTCCCGGTTCTGGATGATGCAGACAAGGGAATAGAAAGAATAATCGGATGACGGTTTTGGAGAATATAATTTCGATATCATGAAACACCCATGACGAATAATCGTCACCCATGATAATGAAAATCTAGGGTGCAGTGCGAGAGTTAGTGGTTTAATTCGTAAGTTTGTGAACTAACCAAAGTCACAAGCGCCATGGAAACGAACCAGAAAGTAGA
>CASGDV010000068.1 GCA_949300335.1 uncultured Bacteroidales bacterium
CCGTTTTTCAACAGCCGGTCGTAGAGGACAATGCTTCCGGCCACCGAAACGTTGAGAGAGAACTCTCCGGGAATCTGCACCACATCCGCACAATGCTCCAGTGCCTCCTGCGACAGGCCGTCCGTTTCCGAACCGAGCAGATATACCGCACGCTCCGGATGCCTGTATCCGGCGAGCGGCACGCTGCGCTCATACAATTCAATGCCCACTAATAGGGAAATACGAATTTCTACAGAATAAAAGTTACCTGTACCATGAATCAGCACATTCTGCGAAGTACTTTGCACGAAATATCACACTATATGGAAACCAAAGAATACAGACACCGCGGGTTCTGCGGCATAGGCATCTACGGCTCAAAATTCAGTGAAAACGCCGGTACACTCTGGAGATCTTCTCTCATACTCGGAGCAGATTTCACATTCGTCATAGGAAACACGACGGCACAACTATTGAAATTTCATAATTTAAGTAGATATCTTTGAGAAATCAGGAACAGACTATACGCTATTTCAACAGCCTGATGACATCCTGCGACGGTCATGATTTCCGGCCTGGCTGATTATTTTTCCCCTCTGCCACTGGAATTACGGCATCTGCCTTTTCCGAGTTGCTCCGGGTAAACATGACTGATATGTTCTCGTCTATTCTGAAAACCACACGATTATCTGTCTGAGAGAACGAGACAAGATGGACCTCGGTCACCCCGATGATTTTCATTGTCTCAAGCAAGAGCTGAACCTCCCCTGCACACAATTTAAAATCACTTATCGCAATAGACGCAAAAGGTGAAAGGATCATCTTTCCCGTCTCTCTTTCTTTTGTTCCACTGCCGTCACAAACCGGACAATCCGCTTCAAGTTCATGTGTTTCGCCCTCCTTATCCACGTACTCAACCAAGACTACACCGCTACCTTCACATTCGGGGCACTCAGTAAATATAGTCTCCCTTACTTGCGGCACATGTGCGAGAGCCTCCTCTATATCCTTACGGGTAATCAGAAAATCGCAATTCTCGTTTGCCAACGACAACGAGTAATCTGTTGTGGATTTATACTGACCGTTAAGCGTGTCTGCCTTGATTCTGATTAGTTTATGAGCATCAGAAGCATAAACATACCCGTCTTTTAGGAATGGAGCCGAATACAGTTTATGATGTCCATAATCATACAGAAACAACCCAAGTAATTTCTTTTCATCAAATTTGTATTTCATCTTTCTTAAGCTTTATTGATTATGCGGCAAAACTACTGCCACTTATGCCATTTCACAGTACAAAGTAACAGCATTTATAATTATGCCGATATAGCATAATGTTTGCGCTACCTGAGGCCGTTCTTTTCCAAAAGGGCCAGTATTAGATGACAGTGTATTGAAACTGTACCTCTTCATCCCAATCCCTCATAAATTCATCATACATCTTAGACCTTCATGTCTTTCAGTCCTGCATCTATTTTCGCAAGAACATCCTATTCTCTTCTATTCTCATGACTTCTGCAAATTTAGCAAAATATCACGCAGCTCAAAATACCGTGCTGAAATTTCCGGTTAGGTTGCGCGTTATTTCAGCAGTCCGATGACATCCTGCGGCAGCATCACATTCGCAGAATTATCCGTGGGCTCATTTTTGAGGAAAAGCACCGGTACAACTGTATAATCCTTTGCAAAAGGCAGCAGGGCGGCTTTGCGGAGAAGTTCTGCGGCAAGCTGTCTGCCATTCTCCCGGGCCGTCCATTTACATTCACCGACCAGCAGATATTTCTTATCCATAGACTCATCCATCACATCGAACTCGATCTGCTCAGGTTTCCCGTGCTCATTGAGGACAGAGCCCCACCAGCGTCTTGCCCTGCCATAAAGCACTCCGTCCATAAGATTTCCTGTCACAGCTTCCCTGCAAAGTTTTTCCCACTGCATAC
>CASGDV010000069.1 GCA_949300335.1 uncultured Bacteroidales bacterium
TGCATTCATGCTTGTCCGATTCTAATGTCGGCAGCAAATATGCGAAATCAATTCAAATCGATACGCGGCGTTTTCTGTTATATTTAATTATATATTAATAAGTTACAAAGGTTTGTTAAAAAATCTTTTGGACACTAGTGACAATGAATTTGAAAAAATCAATCATCCTTTTTTCGATACTGGCATTATGCTCTTTGCCAGACCTGCATGCGCAGAAAAAAAATTCAGACAACGAATACGGAGTTGACGAAGCCAATACGAAATTCATGGCTTCCGGCAATGAACTGGGAGGACGGGAAGATTATGACTGCATGGCACTGAAAAACCATCCTGACATAAGCGGAGTTCCCCTTGGAGGAGTCGGAGTCGGGAACGTGAACTTCACGCCAAGCGGCCTGTTCAACAGAATCGGAATAAACAATATCCATACACCGATAAAACGAAGTGAAGGATGTTTTTTTGCAATATGGTACAGGGACAAATCCGGAACCGTCACAAAAAAACTGGTAAGGAACGATGTAAGATCGGCAGATACCGGAATGGATGGTGTTTCGGAGACATATTACAAGGGACTGTTCCCCATAGCAGAACTGTCTTTCGGAAGTGACGTTCCCGGTAAACCTGTCATAAAGGCATATTCGGGGCTTGTCCCTCACGACATAAAGAACTCCAGTCTCCCTGTGGCATGGTTCGACATTATGCTGGAATCCGAAGAGGATGCCGAAGTATCCGTAGCCTTTTCGTGGGAAGATTTCATAGGTTTGTACAAAGATCCTGTCTCAGTGGAGGGGATGAACGGCCAGATATTGTCAAAAGGAAGGAACAAATTGCTCAACGGAGAATCCTGGCCAATGAACAGAAAACCAGAAACGAAGGTTGAACAGTTCGGAAGCGGGAGACTCACTGGACTGAGACAATATCATGACGGAGAATTCGAACCGCTCAGATGGACTTACCAGAACTATGTCAACAATGTCATCATCGCCGCAGAAAAACAGACAGGACAAACCGTATCCTTCCTGGGAAGATATGACGGCAACTCTGGTACAGATGCATGGAAGTCATTTACCGATGAAGGTGCTTTCAGCAAAGAAATCGACGGCAGCATCACGCTGAGTGAAGATGGAGGAAAATCAGGTATGTCAGCCGTGGCCGTGAAGACGCGTCTGAAAAAGGGGCAGAAAAAGACAATCCGCTTCATGCTTGTATGGTATGCTCCGGAAATCACCATAGACACAGAAAAGACATCTCCTGACAGATACTGGACATACAATACAGACTACAACAAATATTACCATAATTATTTCAACGATTACAGACAGCTTGCGGATTATGCCCAGGCCGGACGCAAGGAAATCCTGGAAAAGACGGAAGAATGGCACAGACCTGTGCTCTCCAGCACATTGCCTGACTGGTACAAGTTCAAGCTGATAAACAGCGGATATGTCATATACACCAACATGGTCCTCAACAAAAGAGGTGACGTGATGGTCAATGAAGGTGCGATGGGAGGGCTGGCTGGTACCATGGACCAGAGACTGAGCGCCCATCCTTTCTACCAGAAGTTCTTCACGGGACTTGACAGGTCTGAAATGAATATATTTGCCGACTCAATGGATCCGGAAGGATACATCCTGCACTTCATAGGGCATTATTACGGAGGTATGGGTTCAATAGGTGCCAGAGTCCCGACAGAAAAAGGACATATGCTTGACAATTCATCAAGCTGGATAATACAGCTTGTAAAAGACTATGAACAGACAGGTGATATCGAATATCTGGAATCACACATTGCAAGGGTTGAGAAAGTCATGGAATATCTTGATTCATGCAAGCCGGAAGGATCGGAAATACCTGTAGGAAAAACCACTTACGACGACTATGAGCATCCTCCTTTGTATTCATATTATGCCGGAGTGTGGCTTGCAACTTTGAAGGCCTATGAGAAGATAGGCATCGCGACAGGGAGAGAAGATATCGTGAAATATGCAAAATCACAGTTCAACCTGTCATATGAAGAAACTATAGACAAATTATGGAACGGAAAGTTCTTTGCCTACGGATGCGAACCTGACGGATCGAAAAGGCTGGACTGCATCCTGTTTACCGGACAGCTTGCGGGACAATTCATAAGCAGATACTGCGGATGGGGCGACATCTATCCTCTCAAATATGTAGAATCTTCACTATGCGCACAGTTTGACAATTCTCTGTCATCCACTCCCGACTATTATGCAAACAAAGTATGGGATCTTAATCTTGGCAGAGGCATAGACCGTCCCGGCTCGCAGTGCTGGCCTTTTTATCTGGAAAGTTATACCGGACTTGCCGCCATGCAGGCCGGATATTACGAAGATGCCATGGAAATAATGAGACACATCCAGCTCGTACATCTGCGGAAAGGCTATACATGGACACAAAATCTGTGGAATCCGAGAGATGTGACATACATGACTGCGCCGGTAACATGGTTCTCCACTGACGTCCTCGCGGGAAGCGGACTGGATATTGCAAACAGGGAACTCCGCCTTGCCCCGATAGTACCGGATGACAGCATAGTACGCTATCCTGTGTTCTTCCCTAAATTCTGGGCGGAAGTATGTGCTGATCCTGTGAACAGGAAACTGACATTCAAGATAATAAAGGATTACAGCAATAGCGGCATAACCATAGACAAGATAAGAGTCGAACCGTCAGGATACCAGACTTCGTACGGCAATGTGGTGGAAATTCCGCAATTTACAGTAAAGGAAGGACTTGAAATAGATCTGAGCGCCTCATACGATCAGATAGTGAAATCCTCGCTGACCTCACAACGTCTGAGATAGAGGATATATAGAAGTTGTTAGTTAGTTTTGGTCATGGGTCATGTCTATATGAAGGCATGGCCCATGTTGCATAAAATGACCATAGTATACCGGATTTCTGCCGATAATGACATGTTTTTGTCAAAATAGTACAAGTTTTGTCTTTTTTTGAGACTTAACTTTGCAATAGACGGTACCGATATAAACACTTTGGTCTTTTATCGTAACCGACCGGAAAGATTCTAGAAAAAAACAAATAAGGTTATGTTAGCTAAATTTCACGAAATTCTTGAAAAAGCATACCGGGGCCGCTATGCGGTGGGAGCATTCAACATGCTCAGTCTGGAACATGTAAGGGGAACTATCAGGGCGGCGGAAGAACTGGAATCTCCGGTGATTCTCCAGCTCGCCGAAGTCCAGTTCGGCTGTGCTCCCATGGAACTGATGGCACCTCTGTATCTGGAAGCTGCCCAAAGCGCCAAGGTGCCTGTATGCGTACACCTTGACCACGGGCAGAGCCTTGAAACATGCGTAAAGGCCATAAAACTTGGATTCAACAGTGTTATGTTCGACGGAGCCGAACTCCCTTTCGAAGAAAATGTCGAGGTCACCTCACAGATAGTGAGAATTGCAAAAAGTGTCGGAGTCGACGTTGAGGCCGAACTGGGCAAGGTTGGACTTACCGGCTTCGGGACAAGCGGAAAAGATCCCGAAGTGGATGTGTTCACTGATGTAGAGGAATCGGCCGAATTCATACGAAGGACAGGTGTCGATGCTCTGGCAATAGCCATAGGAAACCTTCACGGACGCTATATAGCGACTCCCAAACTGAATATCGGGCGGCTTAAGGAAATATCTGCAAGAAATTCCTTACCGCTGGTGCTTCACGGAGGAAGCGGAACAAGCATGGAAGACTTCAAGTCATGCATACATAACGGCATAAGCAAGATAAATGTTGCCACCGCCCTGCAGATGGCTGCCACGGAAGCCGTCGGCAGATATATGAACGAATCACAGTCTCCCAACTACATCGAAATGAAGGAAATCATCGAAGATGCCACATGTCGGAGCGTAAAGGAACATATAAAGCTGTTCGAAAGCGACGGGAAAGCCTAGAAACTGTTTGGAGCACGTCCAAGGACATTAACATTAAACTGATAACCGATAATATTACAATGGAAAGGAATAATTGCTGTCGGCAACTGGCTTGTGGACAGTGTGAAATTCATCGATGTCTATCCTGCCAAAGGAAATCTCGCAACGATAAGGCGTGTCGAGGAAGGTCTGGGAGGATGCGCCCACAATGTCCTTCTCGATCTTGCATCCCTGAAAAGCGGGATACCCCTTTATGCAGGAGGATGCATCGGCAATGACAGGTTCGGGGAAATGGCTCTTGAGGCCTGCAGAAAATTCGGGATAGACAGCACCAACATGAAAATACGGGATGATGTCCCGACATCCTATACCGATGTCATGTCTGAAATCGGGGGTTCCGCATCACGTACGTTTTTTCACTGCTACGGTGCAAATGCAAGGCTCGGCTATGAAAGCATAGCATCATGCCGATCGGATGCGAAAATCTTTCATCTCGGCTACCTGCTCCTGCTTCCGGAACTCGACAAGGAAGACCCTGAATACGGTGTTGTCGCGGCAAGGGCATTGAAACACCTTCTTGATGCAGGATACATGACATCCGTGGATGTGGTTTCCGAAGAAGGGGACAGATTCCGCAAAATAGTACTGCCATGCCTGAAATACATCAATTATTTCATCGTTAACGAAGTCGAGGCGGGAGCCTGTGCCGGAAAAGACCTGAGGAAAGCCGACGGTACAATGGATATGGAAAATGTCAGAAAGGCGGCACGGGAACTCATGTCCGAAAGTTCAGGAACAATGAAAATGTGCGTAATCCATTATCCCGAAGGAGGATATGCCCTTTCTTCCGACGGTTCGGAAGCATCCGTGGAACCGGAAATGCTGCCGCCGGACAAAATAGTTTCCTCTGTCGGCGCAGGAGACGCATTCTGTGCAGGAACGCTGTATGCACTGCACGAAGGATGGAACATAGACAGGATGCTTTCTTTCGCTTCCGCCTGTGCAAGGATGAATCTCCGCAGCTCTACGGCAACCGGAGGGGCTCCGACACTCGATGAAGTCACGTCAAACCTCCGATGACAATTTCCATAAGTTCTCATACGGATTTCCGTATGACATCAAACCTGATTTTGACTGTACATAAAAGATTATAAGATATGAAACGTTCTGAAATAAACGCATACATAAGGGATGCGAAGGCTTTTTTTACAAAACATAATTTTTCTTTGCCCGTATGGGCCGACTGGACTCCCGAAGAATGGGCATCCAAAGGAAAGGAGTGCGGTGAAATAGTAAGGAACTGTCTCGGATGGGACATCACGGACTTCGGAAGCGACAGGTTCTCCGAATGCGGACTAACGCTGTTCACCGTCAGGAACGGCAACCCGGAACATGACAAAAAGACTTACTGTGAAAAGATCATGTATGTCCGTCAGAAACAGAAAACACCGTTCCATTTTCACTGGAACAAGATGGAAGACATAATCAACAGGTCCGGAGGTACTCTTTGCATGCAACTATACATGGCGGATCCTGAAACGGAAGAGAAACTTCCGGATGACGTAACGGTAAGGATAGACGGTGTGGAAACGACCGTAAAGGCAGGAGAAGTGCTGAGACTCAAACCGGGACAGAGCATAACCTATTACCCGTATCTCTACCATGAGTTCTGGGCAGAAGACGGAGACTGCCTTGTAGGAGAAGTCTCCAAGGTCAACGACGACTCCAACGACAACCGTTTCTATGAGATTACAAAACGGTTTTCCGAAATAGAGGAAGATGAAAAACCGTACCGGTTCCTTTGCAACGAATATCCGGACAAGATATGAAACGTACCGCAATCTTCATTATTGCCTGTCTGCTATGCATGAATATGCCGACAGGCTTTTGTCAGGATAACCGGTTTTCAGTCAAGACATTCAATCTGGGAGGGCTTGACTGGAAGCTGTGGGGTTACAGGCCTGAGGTATGGCATATGGATTTCAATTTTGCCGAAAACAGAAGCAACGGGAAAGCGGATATCAGAGGAATCGATGCCGATGTACCGGGTTCCGTACAGAAAGCGCTGCTGGATGCGGGAATAATAGAAGACTGGAACTACGGAACGAATAATGAAAAAATAGAGTGGATAGAACACAGGAACTGGCTTTTCACGGCGAAACTGCCCGATGAGTGGCTACTTGAAGACAAGACAGTCCGGCTTGTTTTCAAAGGCCTTGACGACAACGGTCAGGTACTTGTCAACGGTAAGGAGGCAGGAAGTTTCGACAATACGTTCATTCCCTATTCTTTCGACATAACCTCATTGCTGAAAGAGAAGGACAACATAATAACCGTGGCCTTCGGACTGCCTCCGCGGTATCTGGGTCAGATAGGCTATACTTCGAAAATCAAGGAATGGAAGTCCCGTTTCTATTACGGATGGGACTGGATGCCGAGAATAGTGCAAATCGGGATATGGGATGACATACTGTTAGAAATATCCGAAAAGGATGATATGAGGATAACCGACCTTAAGGTCTATGCAAATGCCGACAGGTACAAGGATTCGGGTGAACTCTCAATCATCCCGGAAATGACTTACGAGGCTAAGAAAGGTAAGATCCGGATAGAATTGAAAGACTCCCGTGACAGGACAATCATAGATGAAACCGTTCCCGCATGTGAACTTGCATCCGGAAAGACTTATGACAGACTCAAAATCAAGAGATGGTATCCCAACGGAGAAGGAGAACAGCCTCTCTACAGTCTGACCTGCACCCTGTTTGACCGGGACGGCAATAAAAGGGAAACTTGCCGCCGGCGCATAGGCTTCAAGTCCGCAGTCTGGGAGCATAACATGAATGCACCTGCCGGTGCGGATCCGTGGATATGCGTTGTAAACGACCGCCCCGTATTCCTACAGGGAATCAACTGGACACCAATAAGGCCTAATTTCGCGGACCTCGACGAAGAACAGTACAAAAGGCTGCTCCAATCTTATAAAGATATGGGATTCAATTTCATACGAATCTGGGGCGGCGGTTTTCCTGAAAAGGACTGGCTTTATGACATATGTGACGAAATGGGACTGATGATACATCAGGACTTTCCTCTTTCTTCATCAGGACTTGACAATTACCCTCCGGAAACTCCGGATGAAATCGAAACTATGGCGACAATAGCCAGAAATTATCTCATACGCAACAGACACCATGTTTCCATGCTGATCTGGAGCGGGGGAAACGAACTCTACAAAAGAGGCGACACCGGTCCTGTAAAACTCGATCATCCTATGATACGCAGGGTGGCGGATATTGTTGCAGCCGAAGATCCTTTCAGACGTTTCATACCTGCATCTCCTTCCGGGATGAATATCGAAGCCGGATGGGGAAATTTCGGTTCCGGCAGGAACTGGGATACGCACGGGCCGTGGGTCCTTCCTTATGACCGTGCAAACAATGATTTCTCTCCGGCCGCCATCGACCGTTTCTGGGCCGCGAACGATGCTCTGTTCATATCGGAAATGGGAGCGCCTGGTGCGATGTCGGCAGAAATGATAGACAAGTACAGGGGAAACTGCAACGCAATGCCGGCTTCACATGAAAACCCTTATTGGAACCAGTTCAACTGGTGGGTGGAATGGGACCAGTACAAAGCCGAGCATGGCGGAAAGGAACCGTCTTCGATTGAAGAATATGTAGAATGGAGCCAGAACAACCAGACTACAGGCCTTACGCTTGCATTGAAAAACCTGAAAGCCAAATTCCCGGAATGCGGAGGTCTTGTAATATGGATGGGCCATGACTCCTTCCCTGCCCCGGCGAATACATCCATAATAGATTTCGACGGCAACTGGAAACCTGCTGCATACGAACTGCAGAAAATCCTTTTGGCAAAGCCGGAAAATCTACGATAATCATTTTTCCCCGTTGAATATGGCGGACTGCCTCAGTTTGTTCCTGTATTCGCGGGGAGACATTCCGAGCCTTCTGCGGAAAGCCCGGTTGAAATTGGAAATATTGCTGAAACCGCATTCAAAACAGATGTTGCTGATATAGTCATCGGACTTTAGCATCTGACGGATTACCTTGTCTATCCTGAAATTGTTCAGATAGTCGCTGAATCTTACGGCGGTCTGTTTCCTGAAATAACGGCAGACCGCCGATTCGGACATACCGGCCACCCGTCCTATATCGGAAAGCGAAATGTCGTTCATGTAATTCTTTTCGACATACTTGAGAATCCTGTTGATTCTCCCTGATTCCGGCGACCTGCCGTCATCAGCAATTGTCCCTATGCTCCTGCCATTCACATCTACGGACAATTCATACAGGATTTCCAGAAACGAGAGCACTCCCCGGATACCTTCAAGTTCATGCAGTCCTATTATCCGGTCTTCCAGACAGTCCGTCACCTGCCGAGAAAAACAGATTCCGGACTTCAGGAATGACAGCATCCTGAATATCGGTTCAAGTTCGGATTTGCCTATCAGCTGGAAGGATTTGAATTCCCTTGAAAACTGCACCACCGTCACTTCTCCGGTTCTGTACCCCGGGTCCCATTTATATCCATGAACCGTATCGGGACCGATAAGTACCAGATCCTTTCCATCTATGGCCTCAACCGAATTCCCGACTATCCTCTGTCCCCTGACATTCCTTACGAGCGTAATTTCGTAATCGGAATGGAAATGGAGCGGGAAATCCATCGGCTCATCCGGTGTGTGTTTGGCAAAAAACAGCCTGTTTTCCTCCAGTGGCGTTATTTCATTGTAAATACGCGTCATTGCCTGTCAATCCGCAACCCCGTTATCCGAAAATATCATTCAGAACCTTCGCCAGCCTGTATCCGGCCTTTTGAATCTGGCTGTCCGCCAGGGCTTTCGCTTTCTCACTGAAATCGTTTCCAAGAACATCATCCGGTCCAGCCCACTCATAGATAATCTTGCAGGAAGACGCGTTTTCAATTTCCCACTCTACCGGTCCGCCTGCAGAAACCGATTTTGCCTGCTTTTTCGTCAAATTGCCGAGCTGATGCTCATATTCCATATAATTCCACTTGTGGACTGCCGTTATGAGTCCGTCATCCCATATGGAGTGATATGAAACTTTCTTTCCCCGATAAACTACGTTAAAACCTTTCTGGCCGGGATAGAGAACGTGTCCCGGACAATGCATGTCCGCAACAAGATGCACAATCATCTTGATAGCTTCAGTAACGGAAGCATCATCGAGTTCCCTGTAATTTTCCAGTCTGTCCATGACATTCAGGAGTTCGAGGACGGCATCACCCTTGTAGGCTCCCTCCTCAAAATTCTTTCCAAGGCAAGGGACTCCGTCATTGTCGACATAGGCGCAATGCCATCCGTCTGTATAGGCATATTCGGGAGATTTTCTCACATCATCCATCCATGAAGAATAATACACTATTGACCTGTCCAGATATCGTGAAATTTCCTTTTTGGCCCCCTGAGTCAGATTGCACTCGGCAATATATGCAATCGCATCATGGCCTACCGGACCGAAAGCTGATAAACCCGTACCGGAACAGATGAGAACAACAAGCAGTAAAATCGTTTTTTTCATAATGCTTCCTTTTTCATGTAAACCGTCAGAACATGTAATCCCATGCGGGGAGAAGGACCGGTTCGGTATCCAGGGCCTTTACCGACCTGTCGTCGAGATAACGTCTGTTTATGACTATACGGAACATGTATTCGTCGAACCACCTGTCCGTGAAAGTCATATAACCTTCGTGACCGGCGGATGGTCCCCAGCTGTTCTCGAACTGCCACTTCACGGGGTTTTCATTTTCATCCACATCTACTGCTATCAGGGCCATCGCATGTGCGGAACCGCTGTCACGGGTCAGGATGCGTGCCTTCTTGTCCATTTCCAAATCTATTCCGAACAATGATTCATAATCATACATTTCAGGATCGCATATTCCGTCTGCAGAATTGTACATTACTACATCACATGACGCATACATGGCCTCGTTGCCCTTTATGGAAGCTATGGCGGCCTTTTTGATGACATCATTCGGCAGATTCAGATAAACCCAGTTCATACCTTCCACCGAATTTCTGTAATTCGCTATCTCATAAACCTTGTAATACTCCCGTGTAGGGTCATTCATAATCATTATGTATGAATCGGGATCATAATCGTCGGGCTTAATCGAATCGTAGAATTCCGAAGGAGTCATTTCCAGTGTCCGGATTTCACCGTCCTTAGTTTCATATCTCCATTCGAATGATGCCGGAGGCTCTCCCAGACAAAGGGCAAGAACCCTATATACGTCTTTAAGAATTGCTTTTTTTGCCTCTGTCACTTCTTTTCCGGAAGCTCCGGAAGCAAGCATTTCCCTGAGTTCATATCCGCCTGCACGCAAGCGTTTGTTGACAATCATCCTCATGTATTTCGTGTCATTCGAATGGGCAGTTTCCGGCATCGCATCTTGAGGCACGACACCATATTTCTCCGCTATATTGTAGAACAGGTTCCACACTCCGCCGTCCCCGACCGGCGACTTGAAGAAGAATTCCACATCCCTGTCCGTAATTTCACGGCCGGCCGTAGCCATAACATTTTCCAGAAAAAGGTTGCTCTTTTCGAAAATATCCCAGAAATAGGAATAGTTATGCGAAAAATCGAATTTGTCGATATTGTATTTCGCCATGACACCCGGCCGCAGCACATTCATGGAAGTGAACATCCAGCATCGGCCGGACTGTTTCTGGTCGGTTATGCCCTTTACATTGACCCGGTACGTGAAATAATGGTCGATTTTCCCGTCGAGAGATCTGTTCAACGCCAGTTTCTGCACGTTCGACTCCCCTCTCAGTATATTCTGCAGGGCAGCCGTTTCCCCTTCGCATTTGAAAGATGCCTGTATTTCCTTGAGGTCTGTCCTCGTAATTTCCTGTGCCGAGAGGCCGCATGCCACCAAACCGGCTGTCAATGTCAAAATAATATGTTTCATTTCTCTGTATGATTATACTTTACATAAACTTATGGAACTACCGGAGCATTGGCCCTGCTGCTGCGTACTGCGGCATCCAGTATCCGCACCACCATGAGGTTGTTTTCCAGGGAAGACAAATCGTCGGAAGACACTTCTATTTCTCCCCTCACGGCCGCTTTCAGAAAATAAAACGAGTCATTGTATGGTGCGGAAAGAGCCGGTGCTGTCTCCTGGCGTTCGGCACGGCCGTCGTATATGCGCATGCCGGAAGGAGTATCCTGATAAATGTATCCTTTTTCTCCATAGACATGCATATCTTTACGGTTCATCGGCCAGCACCATGACGCCATGATCTGAACAGTTGCCGAAGGATACTGCACTATGATGGTGGCATCGTCGTCCACTTCCGGATAGCGTTCAGGCTTGTTGTGTCTGAGCACGGCATATACGCTCGACGGCTTTTCATCTCCCATCAGTTTCGTGGCCAGATTGGCACCGTAACAACCGAAATCAATCACGGCACCGCCTCCGTTGAGTACAGGATCCGTAAGCCAGTCAGTAAATTCCTTGCCGCAACCGATCTCGAACGGTCCCTGATGTCCGTCAAATACGGCCACACGATGTACTTTGCCGATAGCCCCTTCTTCCACCAGGCGGAACAGCTCATGGTTCGAATCATACCATGTCGTTTCATAATTTGTCAGCAGAAGAATACCGTATTTGCGTGCAAGGGCCGCCATGCGCTCGGCATGCCTGTTGTTTACAGCCAGAGGTTTTTCCACCATCACGTCGATACCGCGCGGAGCACACTCTTCGACAACACGCAGATGATCATAAATAGGTTCGTATACGACCACGGCTTCCGGCTTTGTCTTGTCTAACATTTCTCCAAGATCCTTATAGAAAACATCAGGAGACAGTCTGGACCTCAGCGCATTATGTTCGCGCAAATAATCATCTTCCTCAGCGACTCCGACTATCACGAAGTCACCTCTGTCAAGTCTCCTTGCCACTTCTCCGAGATGCCCGTGGGATACACCGGCCACGCACAGCCTCAACGGAGCGTCTTCCGATTGTCCCGACACATCGGGAACAAAAGCCATGAACAGCAACATGGCAAGCAACAAATACGTTTTTTTTCTATCCATGATATGACAATGGTTTCTGCAGATAAACATTCAAGCAAATGCGATATGCGTATATACCGTCAAAGATAGCAAAAAATGCGACAATAAAGGGGCGACAGGAAATCCATTCCGGCCGCCCCGCCCCAAAATTAACCAATATTTACAAGTTCCGTTGTTCTTCCGTTATCAATTTTTCCTTTTCCACAAGGCGGACATCTCTTCAAGGGATTTTCCTTTGGTCTCCGGAACGAATTTCCAGACGAATATTGCGGAAAGAAGCGACATGACAGCGTAGATTGTATATGTTCCGCCGACACTCCATTCGCTGAGAGAAGGGAATGTCGAAGATACAAGGAAATTCGAAATCCATTGTGCAGCCACTGCTATGGCCACTGCCTGTGAACGTATCGTATTCGGAAATATTTCAGATATGAGCACCCAGCATATCGGTCCCCAGGACATCATGAAAGATGCAGTATAAAGGATTATGAATATGAGCGCGCCTATTCCTATCATGTCGAAGAAAGAGAACATCGCGAGCGCTAACATTCCTATCATCATTCCTGCAGAGCCTATTATCAGGAGAGGTTTTCTTCCGAACTTGTCTACCGTGAAAATTGCAACAAGAGTGAAGATTATGTTCACTATACCCATAACGACCGTCTGCATCATGGATGCATCTCCGCTTGCACCGAGATTCTCGAATATTCTCGGAGCATAATACAGGACGACATTGATTCCTATCGCCTGCTGGAAGAATGAAAGCAATACGCCGATTATAATCACGCCTATGCCATAGGAAAGCAGACGTTCCTTTTTCTCCTGTATATTCTCACGGATTTCCGCCATGACTTTCTCGCCTTCTTTCCTGCCGTTGATTCGTGTAAGGACTTTCAATGCAGCCTCATCGCGTCCCGCCATAACGAGATAGCGAGGTGTTTCCGGAACAAGGAAAATCAGAAGGAAGAACGCTCCTGCAGGGAAGGCCTCGCTCAGGAACATTCTTCTCCATCCTATTTCAACCATGGCAGCCTGAATCTGTTCCGGAGTGTCGGCCAGATTCATGCGTATGAGGTAGTTCACGAAATAAACGACCAGCATACCGAAAATGATGGCGAACTGGTTGCATGACACCAATGTTCCGCGGATATTGGCCGGAGAGATTTCAGCTATGTACATAGGACAGATTGCAGAAGCGAGTCCTACACCTATACCTCCTATTATTCGGTAAAAATTGAATGAGACCAGTAATGCCAGTGAAGGTTCTCCGTATGGAAGAATTCCGCTTTCCGGCCACCATGATCCGACAGCGGATACGAAGAAGAGGATTCCGGCAATCATAAGCGATTTCTTGCGGCCAAGACGGGAGGCCAGCAAACCGGAGATTGCACCCCCGATGACGCAGCCTATCAGTGCACTTGATGCTGTGAATCCGTGTAGCAGCTGCGTATATGTGAAATCTGTCGCCTGCCTGAAAAATCGGTCAAGAGCCTGCTCGGCTCCGGATACGACTGCCGTGTCATATCCGAAGAGCAGACCTCCGATAATGGCAATCAGCACAATCGAAAAAAGATATGCTTTGCTTTGACCGTTATCTTTCATACCAGCGCATTATTTGATATACATGTTGACTATTGCCTCATAAAGTTCCTGTCTGCCGCTTATCTGCTGAGGCTCACCGTTCTTTCTTGCATAGTCGGCCACTTCCTCAAGTGTCATGTCGCCGTTTTCGAATCTCTTGCCTTCACCGCTGTCATAGGAAGCATACCTGTCGGAAAGCATCTTCTCATATGGCGAGTTCTCAATGATGTCGGCTGCAATCAGAAGCGCCCTCGCCATGGTATCCATACCTGAAATATGAGCTATGAAAATATCTTCCGGATCCGTGGAGTTGCGTCTTGTCTTCGCATCGAAGTTGGTACCGCCTCCCATGAGACCGCCGCCTCTCACGATTACGATCATTGCCTGCACGAGTTCATACAAATCGATCGGGAACTGGTCGGTATCCCATCCGTTCTGATAGTCTCCGCGGTTCGCATCGATGGATCCCAACATGCCGGCATCCACTGCGCACTGGAGTTCATGCTCGAAAGTGTGTCCGGCAAGAGTTGCATGGTTCACTTCGATGTTCACCTTGAAATCCTTGTCAAGACCGTTGGCTCTGAGGAATCCGATTACTGTCTCGGTGTCAACGTCATACTGGTGCTTCATCGGCTCCATAGGTTTCGGTTCGACCAGGAAGTTGCCTTTGAACCCTTTGGAACGGGCATAGTCACGTGCAATTTTCAGCATTGTGGCCATATGGGACTTCTCCCTTTTCATATCCGTATTGAGAAGAGACATATATCCTTCACGGCCGCCCCAGAACACGTAATTCTCTCCTCCCAGTTCAATTGTTGCATCGATAGCATTCTTTATCTGGAGCATGGCCCTTGCTGCTGCATTGAAATCAGGATTGGTAGATGCTCCGTTCATGTATCTCTTGTGTCCGAAAACATTGGCAGTACCCCAAAGAAGCTTTATTCCCGTTTCCGCCTGTTTTTCCTTTGCATAAGCAGTTATCTTTTTCAGATTTTCCTCATATTCGGCAGCATCGGCAGCCTCGTCTATAAGGTCCACGTCATGGAAACAATAATAGCCGATACCAAGTTTCTGCATAATTTCGAATCCGGCATCCATCTTCGCCTTTGCCCTATCGAGAGCTGTAGCGCCTGCATTCCATGGGAAAGTCTTCGTGCCGCCTCCGAACTGGTCTGCTCCTTCGGCGCACAGGGTGTGCCACCATGCCATGGAGAACTTGAACCAGTCCTTCATCTTCTTTCCATGGACTACCCTCTCCGGGTCATAATAGTGAAACGCCATCGGATTCTTTGAATCGGCTCCCTCGAAGGCTATCTTGCCTACTGAAGGGAAAAATTCTTTTGCTGCCATATCTTTTGATTTAATGTTATACTTTATGCTGTCAGACAATCTTATCGCAAATTGTTTTCCAGTGCATGTTTCCATTTTTCATATGATTCCGCAAGAACCGCCGTGTCTTCTTCCACAGGATCGACGGTTTCAAGAACCTTCAATAATGCAAATGCTTCCTCCCGGCTCTTGTAAAGTCCTGCGCCCAAAGCGGCACCGCGCGCCGCACCGAGGGAACCGTCCGTATTGTAAAGTTCTATCGACGCACCTGATATGGTGGACAGTGTCTGCCTGAAAATCGGGGAAAGGAACAGATTTGCTTTTCCGGCCCGGATCACTTCCGGTTTGAGTCCGAGTCCTTTCATTATCTCTATGCCGTAAAGGAAAGAGTAGGCAATGCCTTCCTGGGCGGCACGCAGAACATGGGCGAAAGAATGCCTGTTGAGATCGAGTCCGGAAACCGAGGCCCCCGTAAAGCGGTTTTCCAACACCCTTTCCGCACCGTTCCCGAACGGAAGGACAATGACTCCTTCAGATGCCGCAGGAACGGATGATGCAATCCTGTTCATGGCATCATAATCCATCCCTCCTGAAAGATTTCTCTTAATCCATGCGTTCATTATTCCGGTGCCGTTGATACAAAGCAATATACCGTATCTCGGAGCATTTTTTTCATGATTCACATGGACAAAAGTATTTACCCTGGACATGGGATCGGCCTTCGGTACATCGGTCACGCCGTACACGACCCCGCTGGTTCCAGCCGTGGCTGCAATCTCCCCCGGATTCATCACATTGAGGGAGAATGCATTGTCAGGCTGATCCCCGGCCCTGAAGGATATTGGAGTCCCCTCCTTGATACCAAGAAGTTTTTCAGTTTTATAGTCGGTGTAAGTTTGGGTTCCTATAGCGGGAACTGTTTTCGGTATCAAGGATGAAGGTAAACCATAATATTCAAGCAGCTCGTCAGCTCTTCTTTCGTCTTTGAAGTTCCATAGTATCTGTTCGGAAAGACCGGTCACCGTTGTGGAAATATCTCCGGAAAGCATATATGCAATATAGTCGCCCGGGAGAAAGAATTTTTCTGTCTTCCTGAAGTTTTCCGCTTCATTTTCCTTAACCCAGGCCATTTTGGAAGCGGTGAAGTTTCCGGGAGAATTGAGAAGTGATGACAGGCAGAATTCCCGTCCCAAAGCCCCGGCGGCCTTATTTCCAATTGCGACAGCACGTGAATCGCACCATATTATCGAATCCCTTACGCATTCGTTGGATGCATCCAGTGCAACCAGGCCATGCATCTGGTATGTAATACCTATACACGCGACATCGGACAGGTTTCTGTCCTTTCCTATCTTGCCAATTCCCTCGCACACATATTTCCACCACATGCGTGGATCCTGCTCGGCCCATCCCGGCTCAAGAGCCTTTATAGGCATCTCCGTCGAAGGATTTGTCGAGGCGGCTATACATTCTCCTGACTCTATGTCCAGAAGAGAAACCTTAACGGATGACGATCCGATATCTATACCCAAGCTATACATGACTCCTTTATTTTATGTCAATACGACCAGTTGTCTATGAATCCCAGCCTGTTCCTTTCCTTGAGTGCCTTTTTGAAAGCCGACTTGTTGAAAGTATAGTACAGGGCAGGTTTGTGCGAAACATTCTTTTCCTTTTCACCTGTCGGAAGCAGCAGTCCGGACGAAAAGATTTTCTTTCTGAAATTCCTGTTGTCGATGCTTACGCCGAGAACCGCGCCGAACAGATTCTGGAGCTGTCTGATTGTAAACTTCTTCGGAAGCAGTTCGAATGCTATCGGAGAATGCATCATCTCCTTCTGAAGAACAGAAAGGGCATCCGCAAGGATATCCATATGGTCCATTATGAGATGATTGATTAGATCCACATCAACCCATTTCGCCCCTTTCCTCATCGTAAAGTTGATTATTCCCTGATTCAATTTCACAAGGGCATAATAAGCGACGGTAACAATCCTTCTGGTCCTTATTTTCTGGAACTGGCATATCCACTCCAATTCCTTGTCTTGTATCCTGTCCGGAGAAGAAAAGATGCTTGTCTGCTTGAGGAAGATATCGCGCAATCCGGTCGTTTCTTCAAGTACGCGGCTCGCCGCGTCCGGAAGAGTTTCGTTTTCCTGGATCATGGCACCCGGAAGTTTCAGATCGTCCGGAGACAGATCCTCGACAGGATACCGTCTCTTTATCAGCAGGACCTTAAGGTTCTTGCCGTCAAATCCGAACACTACACAATCTACGGAAATTGCGGAATTGGTTTCGATAGTCATAATGTCTTACGTGGTTCATATGCAAATTTAGGATAATCGTATATAGTACGCAAACAAAGTGTAATATTTACGCTTAGCAACAGCGTATAATATTACACTTCAAACTATTACAATATGTCGGGATTATCCGGAGAAACTCCTATCCCCGTTCTATCTGTCCTGCAGGTCTTCAGGAAGTTCGCTTCTCACATACACGGAAACATCCTCGGGATCACCGGAAGCCGTCCAAACCATTCTGTCGGATGACAGTTCCGATATTGCATATGAACTGGTCCAATGCTCGTTGGAATAGTCGTACATGCCGTCAATGAGAGATGCCGATTCATCGACAAAAAAAGTTCCCGTCTTCACTCTGACAAGGCCTGATGCCTGATTGTCGTATATCGTAAATTTCGAATCGCTGCGCTGCAGCTTGATATATACGTAACTGTTTTCAGGCAGGGCATTCCCCATATAGGAATCCAGTTTCCATGTCCCTTCAAGATTAATGTATGTTACAGGAAGATAGGAATCCTGCGGCTCTACCTTGGTCTTGCATGAGACAAGGAAACACACTGCCGAAATAAATAACAATGCTGATTTCAATATTCTGTTCATGTTCTTCTGATTTATCTATAAGACTTCCGTGGAAATTTCCGGCTTTTGGCCGAACACGACATATATCGTGCTTTTGCCCGGTGACTGTCCCGGAATTCCGAGTATGACAGGCAGTTTCCCTTCCTGTCCGGATTCCCGGCTTTTCCCCGGTTTGAAAGTTATCTCGATATCCGCAGTTTCACCCGGGGGCACCAGAGACTTCTCCTTGTCGAGAGAGAACGGACGGTCCCCGGCGTTCAGGCATTCTATAACCTCCACCTGTAATTTGTCTCCGTCCATATAAACTTCTTTCTGCTTCAGGAAAAGGCTTCCCATCTGATACGGATAGCGCCATACGGGGACAGAGGCAGGAATGACATTCCCCGATATTTCCAGTATGGCGGAAGGTTTGTCCTTCTCTCTTGAGGTATATACAAAGAGCCTGTGACTGAACTTTCCCGGATGTCCTTTCGGATAATAGGTGACGACTATGCTGTCCCGGCTTCCGGGCATGACTTTCATGACTTTGACAGTCTAAAATTTCATTAGTTGTAACTATGTCAAAATCAGTAGTTTTGAAAATTTATCGTGGTGACTCGGGTGACGCAAGGCTGAAATGTGTATCTTTAGGGCATGTTTGTACGCAAGAAGAAGAACCGCAGCGGCACAGTGAGCGTGGTCGTCACAGACAAGAGCGGCGGCAAGTTCAGGGAGCTGAAGACGATAGGCGTGTCGTCCGACCCCGATGAGATTGTCAGGCTCGAAGTCAGGGCCCGTCAATGGATAGACGAGTATTCCGGTCAGCAGAGGCTTGACTTTGACGAGAGCGCGAAGGCGCTCCAGGAAGCGCGTAATACCATCGCCCGCATTGAGAGGACGCTCCAGAACACTCCCCAGGTTATCCTCGGCCGCATATATGACAGCATCGGCTTCGGAGTAATCGGGGACAGCATCCTGCGCCATCTGGTCATCGCGAGGGTGTGCCAGCC
>CASGDV010000070.1 GCA_949300335.1 uncultured Bacteroidales bacterium
AAGGGACTTTCCGGATGGCACTCTGCCTATGGATCTTCTTGCCTTGACAATGGCACAGGTACTCATTCAGATCCTTGTGGCCGGAATAGAAAACCGACGAATCCCTGACCTTGATTCCGAACTCCCGGTACAGTTTCCGATACGCTTCCATGCCGGCCCGGTCCTGGTCAAGGAAACAATGGATGTGCTCATAGGCTCCGAGCTGATACAGTGCCTTGCCTACATTCCCAACCGAATTCAATATCATATAATCCTGTTTGTCAAAATGAGGTGCCTCAGGATAACTCTCTTGCCGCAGGGTCAGAAAAGACAAGTAATCCATGAATCCCTCAAACAGATAACAGGTATCCGGCGAATCCCCTTTATGACGGATATGCGTGATATCTTTTGGCGCGACACAGCCCTTGAAATACCGGTTGCGTATCTCATAGCCTCCTGCAACATTGGGGAAACCGATGGTGAAATACCGCCTGCCGTTGTTGGTGAAATGCACCTCAACGCATTCTCTTTTCGCCAGCGGAATATTTATGCCTCTTCCGCTCAAGTAATCCAATAGTGCCGGTGACGACAGCGGCCTGATTTCCATACTCTGAAAGCTCGGTTCGGAAAAGGACTGCTGACGAAAAGAGAAAGACACCGGACGGATGTGCGGAATCTGTTCCTCAATCCTATGCAAGAGATAGGAGACTCCAGATGCTGAATACAGGCAGGATGCCAGGGCAATGATGTTGCCGCCTTGCCCGATACCGAAGTCATACCACTGATTAAGCTTCGTATTTACCTTGAATGATGCTTCGGACTCATCCCTGAACGGGGATTTGTACCACAAATTATCACCCTGCTGTTTGACCGGGCTGAAACCCAGACTATGTAGATAGTCCTGTAATTTTATCTGTTTAGCTTCTTCGATTGTCATAATGCAATATTTTAAGCTCAGTGCGACTGCTCTCCCAAGAGTTTCTTGATGTCCGACAGACGGTAACGGAGTTTGCTACCGATCTTGACTGGCTTCAGATAGTCTCTCTTGTTCCAGTGCCATAGAGTTGTGTCGCATACTCCGCACAGCTGCTTCACCTCTTCTTTTGTAAGATAGGTTTCCGTCCTGGAGTTTTTGGCTACGGTGGCCATTTCCTCCTTTGTCTTTCTGATAAGCTGGTTCGAAAAGTGAAGCAGGTCTTCGCCTGTCACTTCCAAGCGGATGTTGCCGTTTCCGCTGTTGATAATAGATAGAATATCTGTCATAAAATTTCCATCGCCGCCGTATTGTCTGACTCCTCTGCTGTGGCGGCATTACATACAGAAAAGCCGCTGCCCAAATAAGGACAGCGGCGCAAATATATATGGAAATTTTAATTGTAATTCGCTGATTTTCAAGTCGTTAAATTCGTAAATCATTTAAACGAATTTAACGAACTTCAATCCGATAGAAACGCCTTCAGCTCTTCTATCGCAGCACGGTCATCTCCTGTATCTTTCATAAGTTTCCTATTAGGGCCGAGAGGTGTCGTAAGATTCTGATATGCCCTCTGTATTCCTCTTTCATTGACGATACGGATATCCTCGTACTGAGACTGAAGGGCATTGCGGAAAGTCTTGATCGGACATTGGCGCATTATCCTGTCTTCGACAAGCGCTATATACAGACGGGCCAGATCCGATTCGGTGGAATGAGTGCACAGTCTGTGTCCGATTTTCGCCATATACCGTTCCGGATCATCAAACAGCAGTTCCGGCAATGTCCTACGGTCCGATTTTCTGCCTGGAGCCCGGCGCGGCACTTCATCTTCTGCCTCCACGGTATCTTCTTCAGGGGACTCCATCTTGACTTCATCCACAGCCCAGTCCACTATCTCTCCTGACTTTATGGCTTTCTGACGCTTCCTGAAGGAATCCCAGTCTGCCTGAGTCCTGAAACCTTCCTTAATACTGATATCTATGGTATGTTTTATCAGAGCAACTATGCCGGCACGGTACAGAAAATTATACCTGTATTGCGACAGCAGATCTTCCCCATGTGCCACCATAGTCTCAAAACTGTCCCCGAAATACATCCACGCCAGCATAGC
>CASGDV010000071.1 GCA_949300335.1 uncultured Bacteroidales bacterium
TCCTCCGATAAAAATCAAGCCGCCTTAATGCGCAAAAACCCTGCCAGATTGGCCGGATTTTATGACAGTGTCATAAAAGATGGTGACACAAAATTTTTTTGTGTCACCATCAAACGTCTTTCTTCGAAAGACTGAACTATCCTAACCCCCTACACCCCCTATTAAGCTATTTCATAGCTTTTCCTCGTTTCGCCTCGGATATAGCGGAATACACTCCGCTATACCTCTCGGCCTATCACTCGGTTAGGGGGATTTCGCTCCTTCCAGTCGCGGTCACTTCGTGACTTTTGCCCCACCTCCCTCATCAAATTAGAGTCGCCTTCATTTGCTTTACAACCCGGCGTATCAGGATTCCGGTTTCTTTTTCCAAATGCTGTTATGACGGACTAATGCGTTTCTGAATTCCCTGCTTTTCGACAAATCCTCCCAAAACGCCCCTTCCACGGATTTCTCTCTGTCGATTGCCGAATATTTAATTATTTTGCAGACTCCTCTGAAAATGGCTTTATTATTCTCACTCGTCAATATCTGACGTATTATATATTCCAGTTCTCTCCGTACACATTCTTCATCAGCTTCCTTATGTTTCTTATATGAAAGAGCATAGTTTTTCAAGGCATATTTCAGACAGCTTTTCCTGCCGGAATCATCGTATGTAAAATTACCTTCAAACCGGCTGTCCATCATACTGATAAGATTCGGTGAATACTCGGCAAAATATGAAAAGGTCTGGACATTGGCATCAAGTATCCATTTATTTTCAGGAAGGTCCATCGCGGCAGAGATTTCCGCTTTCGTTGTTTCATCCGGCCCGAGAAGTTCAAAGACATCTATTTTACCTTCTTTTTCCAGAAGCGGCCAGCATCTTTTCAAAGGCGTCACGCCACTTTCCGCATTCCCCGACTCCAGCGCTTGACTGGCGATCATCCAGCAAAATCTCAGATATGCGTTTATAACCCATATATTGACATTCCTGCAATATGCAAAGATCATTTCCTTGAATTTGGCAAGCATCTCCGAGGCCTTACCGTCATTGCAACTCTTATCACACAATTGCACCAGTCTTGTCATGCGGGCGGCCAATACTTCCGTCCTGCCTTCTAATTCACCGAATCCGTAATCTGCAAAAATAATGTTCAATGATTCTTCATCCGGAGCCACGGCAATCAGCGAAATGCACATTTGCACACTCCTTCTGACATATGCAGCCCCTGCAGAAAAGACTTCCTCCATTTTATCCACCATCAGGTCAAAACCTTTCCGGAGGATTTCATTATCGTTTCCTGATTGTATCCAATCTTTTCTGGCGGCCTGCTCAATATTCTTGAAAACCATATTCAGATAGGTTTCAGTAACGGGTATATTGTTCTCCCTGCGATATTTTTCCGCATTTTCAAGAGTAATCAACCTGTTGGACAGCAGAAACCACAAGACCTTGATATATGAAACATTGTACACCAGACGGCTGTCAATATCCAGCGCGCCGTCAACTCCAATACGGAACAACTTCTGACGTACGTTTTCCGACAACACCGGGGAATTGCCTTCGCCGCGCGACTTGAAAACAGTATCATACTTCACTCCCGTATGATTCAGGGATGCAAGAACCGCAAGTTTCTCATACACATTGTTATCAATCCCATTCCGCATCATTGTCAGCGCATTGAAAATGAAAGTTCCGTCGACAAAGGCCGGATTGTACTTTATAAGATAATCAAGGTATCCGGTAAAGGTCATCGACAGTTCCCGATCCTCGTAAGCATACTTTTCCTCTTTGTCAAACGTGCTTTCATCAGCCAGCAGCGGACGGTAGCGATAGAGCTTCGGCATCATTTCCATCACTTTGTCTTTCGGATAACGCTTTGCAAATTCCTTATATGCTTCGATCAATTTTTCGTTCAGCATTTCGATGGCTTTGGTCCTGTCACAATGCCTGTTGTTATACCTGTCAACAATCTTCCACAAAAAAACGCTGTAAATATTGTTGTCTACGTTTACCGGCTTGCAGTTTTCCGGCAAACCGTCATAAAAATCCACTAAATCTTTGTAACTCTTGAAAATATCCTTGTTTTTCATGTAGACGGAAAGAATGCCGTTATTTCCGTTTTTCTCAGGATCCGAAATCAGGAACCGCAATTCATCGCTCTTTTTTATATCATTGAATTTATCTTCTATGAGCCGGATGATTTCAGGTCTGCCGCTCACGGCATTCGCCTTGAAAAACAACTTGTTGATATGAATCGCATTCTTCCGCATTTTCATTATTTCTTCATCAAGAAAGCCGTATCGTTCCTGATAATAGCCCGGTACCGGATTTTGTCCGGACGGGAAGAATACATCCACCAACTGGCAGATATTGAATTTATTCAATATGGCACTTATGGCGTTATCTGAAAGCACGTCAGGATACAGCAGCCGCCTGCCCTTGATGATTTCAATACATTTCCGGAAGTCCACACCCCTGATCTGAATGTAGGCCACAAGTGCATTTTCATCACGCAACTTACATGGGTTACAATCAGTTATCCCCATAAGACGCATGCACATGTCAGCGTCTGACAATGTTTCGGCTTTTCCCATAAGCTGATTCATTGTGATGAAATTAATCCGCTCATCCTTCTTGTCCGTCGCCTCATTTTCTACGGCAAAACGCAGAACCTGTTCAAAATTCACATACTCATTCTTCATGAGACATGACAAAGAATACGGATCATACAGGCCTTTTTCAATCATTTTCCCGTAACCTTCCAATGCGGCACGCTCGTCAAGATATTCCAGGAGCTTGTTTAACCCTAAAATACGTGCAGTACGACATCCGGCTATATTGTCTTTTGGAATTTCAATGTTGCCAAGCACGCCTCTTTCATCATCAATTTCAAGAATGAAACTGAAAAATTCAGCCCTGTCGGCATAATTCATATTCCCTGCTATTTCCCGTATAGCCTTATAGAAATCACGCACAAAATACCTCTTGACAGCATCTTTTACATTTTCGGATTTGCAGCACGCTGTACGCAAGCATTCCAACGCCGTTTCAAATTCATCAAAACTATGTATCCGTCGCAGCGCGACAATAGCGGCTTTGTCAAGCTGTTTCAGAAATATCTTTTCATGAATAACGGCAGAAGCCGATGATTCTTCTTCATCGGAATCACAATCATCCTCGTTACTTTCGTCGGAATCCTTGACGAGATCGCTTAGTACGGCTTCCGGCAACAGATTTATAATGTCAACCGCACTTATATTTTTCATCTTGCCAGTCAGACGTGCAAGATTGAAAACATCTTTAAGATCGCTTTCGTCAAACGGTTCTTTCCAATTCCCGTCATCGTCGAAAATCCGGTTCAGAACACGGCTCTCCTCTTCTATGGTCATCGTACGGTTCCCGGTCGAGAGCATTGCATATACGGCACGTTTATAGAGATCAACAGTATCGCTCTCATCTTCCGACTCCAGTCCATTCAACAATTTATCAGCGTATTCAAAATTCTTTATTCTTGCAATGGCCGCCGATGCGAAAATTTTATCATAGTGTCCGGGAAGCGCAGCAATATTCTTCAGATATCCGATATATTTATCTTTCTTGATTCCGTATTCCTTTCCGATGTTTTCCTTCATCGCCACTTTTTCTATCAAGTCTCTGATTTCCCAATCTTCAAGTTCATTCCTGTCAATAAGGAGATATCCCATCTGCGCCACGAAGCATATATGAAAATTGCTCAGATTACTTTCTTGTCCACGGACATTCTGACATTCTTTCGCATAATTCAAAAGAAATTCATTCAGCATTTTAATGCTTTGTCTTTTTTCAGGATTGATGAAATCTATAACTACCTCATATAAAATATCGAAAATTAATCTGTCAATGAATATTTTCCTGGGATGAAATCCATATGTCTCCTGCACCACAAGCCCTGCACTTCGCAATCTTTCAATTCCTTCATATAGCTCGCTCCTGTAGCTTTCCCGGTCTATTGATCGTCCATTGCTACGTCTGAATCCATAAAGTTCCAGCAATTCTTCAACAGAACCCGAAAAACCGGATTTTGCAGCATACTTGAAATGAGCGGCGAGTGACAGCATCAGATCTTTGCCTGCGCTATACTGGTTATACTGATTTTGGACTTTCAAACGAATGTCTTCTTCCCGAATGAAAAGCGATCCTATAGTGTAGTTCCCGGGACGGATACGTGCTCTGTCAAGAGTTCCTTCCCGTACCATAGCATTGACCAACTGGCGGAAAGATTGATGATCATATATGTCAAAATTGACTATTATCTTTTTCAGACTATTGCGAAAGTTTTCATTGTCTTCCTTTATATTGAAAATCCGACAATATAAAGCATACTTCTGTGCTGAAGACAACTTTCCCGATACCGTGAATATTATGCGGGTTTTCCCTAAATCCTCCGGGGAAAACCCGTTCAACCGATTATATCCATTGAGTCTGCTCCACAAAGTCAATGATCTGTCTCTAAAATCAAGATCTTCATTATCGCTATTTTTCAGGATATCGTTTATATCATCGAAAAGGAAAACATTCCCCTGACTGTTTTGCGTATAGTCCAACTTGAGTATCCTATTCAGGTCCTTGACAGTATTACGATTATCGTATATATGGAAATCGTACTTCTCCCACTCTTTGCGGTTTTTCATGAACTCGAAGGCCGCGCGCGTTTTCCCGCTATAAGTATTGCCTTCAAGTATTACAATCGGAGAGTATGCAAATATCGTTTCTATTTTTCCGTCAATACGGTCACGCCTATAATACCTGTTTCCGGATTCTCTGAATCCGTTCTGACCTATTTTCTGAAGATGCCTCTCATAGGATAAATTCGTTTGTATGATGAAATTTGCAAATCCGCATTTGGCGATGTTCGTCAGCCATTGCTTTAAAAAATTTTTAAAACAGGATCTCTTGATATAATTGACGTAATGCTTGGAATCGTTATATAAGATATTCTCGAAGTTGCGGATTGTGCCGTCTTTTGTCTTGCATTCGATTTTTTTCTGATCATTATCATTGTCATAGAGAAGAAATACTTTTATGTACGGAATATCGTTGTCCTTAGCTTGCTCATGCGCAGCCTTGTATTCTTCAAAAGTATATTCTCCTATCGGTATATTGTTATCCGCCAGAAGTATGAGCAGATGTTTTGTAGCGGCCTCGGAATTCAGTATTCTCTGAGTATCTTTTTTATAATCGAGAAAAGGTGTGATACCGTATGCATGCAATCGTAATAGGCATTGTCTAAAGTCCTGATTTATTTCATCTATTATCTCTTTTACTGATTCGCGATATACATTCAGCATCGAAGAGGATAAGAAAATCTCGAACTCGATATTAGTTTCGTACTCGGCAGTTTTAGGTAGATTGTCCATATCAAAACATATTATATTCAAAGATAGTTAAATCTTTCGATTGCAAATCCTGACCCTATATGATTTGCAATCGGCATCTGTAAATACGGATTCTACAGCCTATACCTCCGACAGTATTCCCGGAGTTCAAAGGATTCAGCACGTCGAATTTATGGAGGATGAAACAGAGGTATCAATCGTCCACACCTTGCACTCTTTTGTTATGCAGATGTTTGCATACATTTGCACAAATAATCGAAATACGGACAATGGTACTCACAATAATCATAATAGGTGCCCTTATATTTCTCACCATCTGGCTCCGTTCCGCCATCCTCACTCCCTGCGGCCAGGGCCTCCGGTCATTCAGGCTCCACTACGCGCACTCTGCTCCGAAATCCCCAAGACTCACGGGCGGTCCTCAGAATGACAGCGGTGTTCGCTCCGCTCACGAGCCGACAGGGAATTTACAAGACTGCCCGAATCATACAGCCAGGCGTATATATAGATACAGCATCACCTCCGTACTTCAAGACACTTGTCAAGAGCCATTTCCCCAAGCCCATCTCATCGAAAACTGCATTCCCCTCCGCATAGCCCCCGTCACATCAACAGACTCACCCATACCCCCCTCCCACGGCAGATTTCCCTGCACATCCACAAAGGGCAGTCAGCAATTCCCCGCCGTCTCCTCATTTATGACGGCACCGCTCCGCTCTATGCCGTCAGCCAGTCGGCATCTACTTAACATAATCCGAGCCTTAATT
>CASGDV010000072.1 GCA_949300335.1 uncultured Bacteroidales bacterium
CGGTGTCTGGGCCATAGCTGAAATGCTCATCAGTACGGCAGCGAGAATAAGTGTTTTTTTCATGTTCTTCTGGTATTGTTTCAATGTTTCATAACCGGCATCCATGTCATAGCGCATATATTGACGGGATATCCTTGTAAAAATACGAAAAAATCCGGTAATAATGGTATGAAACCGCTGCTTACTTGCATTGGCAGAATCAAAGTGGAATCCGTGCACTTATGTGCGATTATAATTTTGTGAATCGTAATTGTTTGATTACTTTTATACGTAAAAATAAGGTACAAGATTATAATATAACGTGAGTTCGATGAAAAGAACGAAGTGAATTTCAGAGAACTACCTCTTTTAGAGGATTCGTAGAACGAATCCGTAGGCAAGTCCTCCCATACGAAGGGGAGGATTTAGGAGGGGTGACACGTAAAAGGAAAGAGATTTCGAAGAAATCATAACGTCAGTTCGACGAAATCTCTGGTACAGAGTAAAATAATTCGTCGAACTGACGTTAATATCGATTCTTTATAAGTCCGATGAAAAGGTATAGCTTTCTTTTTTCATGACAAAGCGAGTCTTAACGTATTATCCGGAATAATATAGCAGACATGATAGTTCTTGTTTTGGAAAAATGACGTATATTTGCAAAAATATGAACAGATTAGACAGAAGAATATGTAGGAAAGAATAACATAAGGGACATATAAGCAGTATTTACTATTGGTTGTGGCGTACAGAACTTCCACCTTTATACAACAACTACAGCAATAGATAGCAAATACTCACACGATAGTGTGGGTGTTTTTGCATGTAGTTGTAGGTTGTGGAAGACCTTGTACGCAGCAAAGGTATCCACACTTTTTTTATGTCCGAAACAGAGCGCAAGAAATAACACATCAAAAACATTACAGCTATGAAAACAAACATTATTCTGACAGCGGTTGCTGTCCTTCCTCTTTTGGTGTCATGCGGAGCATCAAGACAGTCGGTTCAACAGACTCAGCCGGACGTACAGAAATCGGCCATTTCAGGTACAGAAGCCAAAGTGAAGGAATGGCAGGCAAAAGGCTTTTCGGTGACAGGTGCGATGTCGACCTTCACCATGTATGATCTTCTGGAAATGCACAACAGGAAAATCCTGTCAGACCCGGACAATATAGTTCCGGCATTCGGTACAGGCATCGGAGCAGACAAGGCCACGGCCCAGTATGCGGCGCTTAACAATGCTGCGACCATGTACGCTACCAAGGCAGGAAGCGTGGTTTCAGGCGGAATGACCAACCAGTTCAGCACATTCGGGGAGCAGGGCAACAAGCTGATGGGGGCCTATACTCAGAAAGTGCAGGAATATATAATGCCGATAATGAGAGAAAGCCTTTCAGTCAGCAGGATAATCACGGAAAGTGTACCGCAGAAAGGCAGGTATGAGGTCGAGTCGTATTATATAATAGATGAAGCCAAAGCAGCGGAAGCCAGGAGGAATGCCATGAATGAGGCCCTTGAAGAGACAGCTACGGAGCAGATATTCGGGGATGCGGTCGATGCATGGGTGAAAGAGTTTGTGAGACCGGATGTGGAGTAGGCGATGAGGTTTGTTTTATCGGTTCTGGTCCTGATTGTCTTCACTACGGAGAATGTGCGGGCACAGAAGGTCATACGTTCGTCATCCGGGATCAAGCCTGTATGGATAAGGAATGTCGCATCTTTGGACAGGCAGCGTCATACCGGAACATACGAGTTCCGGATGGTGGAAAATTCCGGAGAGTCTCTACCCCAGCTTGAAAAGGACAGGATCTATGCCCTGGGAACATATCTGGAATCCACGCATGATATTTCAGGAGTCATAGAAAGGGATTATGAAGATGTCCTGAGAGGCGACGGCTATACGGACAGGATATCGAATAGTCTTACATTCAAGACGAAAACATCGGTCCGGACATTCAAAGCCGTGATGATAGACAATTATTGGGAGCAGGTAAGAGTTCCCGGGATCGGCATAAGATACAATTATTACACGTTGTATGCGGTGACAGACCATCCCGGTGATTTCATCACAGATGATTTTGGTACGACGGAACTGTACGGGGCGAGAGGACTGTGGCGTTCGGCGATTGTGCCTGGCTGGGGACAGCTGTACAAGGGTCAGACCGTTAAAGGCAGTCTGATTCTTGGAGGATGCGCGGCACTGGCTGGCGGGATAGCTGTGACGGAAGTCCTCAGACAGGACTGTATCAGGCAGATATCACAGACGCACGAGGCATATCAGAAACAGGCGTATGCTGTCAGAGTGAATAATTACGCGACAGCGAGGAATGTCTGTATCGGGGCTGCCGCCGCACTGTATGTATATGGTCTGATAGATTCGATAGTGTCTCCCGGAGCGAGACGGATAACCGTCATGGACAGGGTGGCTGGAGGCAGACGCTGGTCTGCAGTTCCTGCGGTGCTCCCGGAAGGGGCGGCCGGGATAGCGGCAGTCATGAAGTTTTAAACTGGAAAAAGAAATAATTAATGAAAAAAGTATTGTTGTTATTCAGTTCCATTGCAGCCTTTGTGTTGTCAGGCTGCAATGAGTATGAAGTGGACATGTTCGGAAGCATCAGCGGAGTCGTGTCAGATTCTGAAATGAACGAGCCGCTTTCCGGCGTGAAAGTGGCCTTGTCTCCCGGAGGTGTATCTCAGGTGACATCGAATGACGGGACTTTCGCATTCGAAGGATTGTCCGCCCAGGAATATTCCCTGACTTTCACGAGAACAGGCTATGCCAGCCAGACACAGAAAGTGGCGGTCAAGGCCGGTGTGACATCAAGTGTGCAGGTAACATTGGAGACCTCAGGTCCTGTACTTTACGTATCCGAGGAGAAACTCGATTTCGAAGCAGATCTTACGATGTTGTCTTTCGATATCAGAAATGACGGAGACGGTGAACTGGAGTGGAAAATTTCCGAAAATGCAGATTGGATAGAATGCTCGGAATCAAGCGGAACGACCGGGAATGGAACATCATCGGTGACAGTGACGGTGTCGCGTTCGGATATGGATCCGGGAACATACAGGGAGACGATAGTGGTGACTTCAAACGGAGGAGGGGAAACCATAGAGGTGACTATGACTGTCCAGGACATTTTTTCCCAGTTTTATGTGACTCCTGAGAGCCTGGATTTCGGCACGGAGGATATATCGCTGGAACTGCGGATTTACAATGCCTGCGATTCGGAAATAAACTGGACGGCAGAGTCTGAAAACGTTTGGGTGATACTGGACAGAAAGTCAGGAAGCCTTCAGGCGGGAGACGAAGAGCGCATTTCCGTGATAGTTTCACGGGAAGGTCTGTCTGCCGGTGATTATACATCCGGCATCAGATTCATGGCCGGGGGAAAGGCCGTGGATGTACCTGTAAGGATGTCCGTGGCATCGGAAGAAAAGCCCGTAGTGTCTATCGAACGTGTTTCCGGGATAACTTACAGCAGCGCATCCGTATCAGGAGCCATCATATCCGTAGGGACATCAGGCGTCAGCAGATACGGATTCTGCTGGAGTACAAGCCAGAATCCTACGCTGTCCGGCGATCATTCCGATATGGGTGATTGCATTTCTCCAAAAGCGTTTACGGGTACGATATCGAATCTCAAGTCCGAGACGAAGTATTATGTAAGGGCCTATGCGGAGAACAACGAGGGCATATCATATAGCGAGAAAACCCTGTCTTTCACGACATCGTCGTATGGCGGAGGCGGCAGTGGAGACGATGATGAACCTGTGGTGGAAGACTACAGTTCGGCTACTGTGGAGTCAGGGGACAGCAGGATTGTCCCTGAAATCACAAGCTGCAAGAGAAGCGGTTCTACTGTCACTCTGACATATACACTGCGCAACAATGGTTTGGGAAGCATAAATGATTTCAGAATATATACTACGAACAGCAACAGTCTGATTTCAGGCGGATATCGGACTGTGATAACGGACGAGAACTACAACAATTATGTGACGTCTACCTATAAATTCAACAATGTGACCCAAAGCCAGAATTATGTCCTGAATGCGATTTTCCCTGACAGGGTGAAGGTCACCGGGTCGGTCACAGTTCCGGATTTCGACCGTTCGGCAGAAAGGTTGACGGTAATACTCGGAATATGGGCGTATGGCGAAACCCTCGCCGACCCTCGTATTTACTTTGAGGATGTTCCGATTTACTGATGTTCTGATTTTATTTATTGACCGGAAAAATCATGAATCTCATGATTTTTCCGGTCAATTTTGATATCTTTGACAAAATGTTGGATCAGAAAAATCAAAGTATATGCTGAAAGAAGGAGACAGGATACCTGATTTCCGGGTCATGGACCAGGACGGGAACACGGTGACGCAAAAGGATTTCGAAGGGAAGAGGATAGTGCTTTATTTCTATCCGAAA
>CASGDV010000073.1 GCA_949300335.1 uncultured Bacteroidales bacterium
GGCGGTGATGTCAAGTTCGTCCGCACTTATGGTGATTATGTCGCCCGTGAAGGCTATCAGATCCGCACCGAGCGAATTCACTTTCCCGACTGCCCGCCGGAGCGACCGCGTCCTGTGCCTGAACGAGCGGGAATGTATGTCGGAGAGCTGGACTATGCGGTAGCCACGGAACGCTTCGGGCAGATTGTCGAAGCGGAGTTCGACCTCTCTGACCCGGTAGTGGTTCCTGCCGACGATGATTCCCCATGCGAGCACCGCGGCGGGTACGAGAAGCGCGAGCAGACCCCGGCAGAACGCCACCTTGAACGAGATGCCGCCGGCAAGGCACAGCAGCAGGCACACCAGGGCGTCAAGGAGGGTTATGACGAGGCAGACGGCCAGAAAGAGTATTGCGGTGACAAGGAATTCGGAATACATGGGCGGAAGCGTTCAAGCGTGAAAGATAAAAAGCGGAGGAAGAAGGGCTTGACCGATTGAAATCAAATGCTGTTCAAATCGACATCATAGCCTGCTGCCCGTAGTTCCTTGCCTAATGCAAATTTCCAGGAATCATTGTTCGGATCATATTGCTTGTAGACGATTCCGAGAATGTCACTAGGAACTTCAACATTATCTTTCTTAAGGACACAAACATGATTTTTTCTCCCTAGTTTCCCGATAAAATACCCAAGTTCAAGAATCACATTCTGGCGAGCTCTCGGTTTTGTATCTTCTTTGCCAATCTCTGCACCATAATCGTCGTTATCAGACATAAGTACTATGGCGAAATCAACATTTGCTTCATCTTCAAACTTCTCAATGATGGTTCTTCCCTTATCTGGCTGTTCGCTTAAAATTATCGGATCCAGGCCTATAGAAGAAATGAGTCTGGCCACTGATTCCTTCATTTCGTTATCGTGACCGTGAACAATGAATATTCTATTTGATAACGACGAAGAATTTTTCTGGATAGTGACATTATTTGCATTTCCAACACTAATCACTTTATCCATAAGCAAATGGACTTTAGAGCATATTCTGTTGAATTCCGAATGAAGGACATATCCATTTCCGCCAGCATCAATATCAAGAATTTGTTTGTAAGACGTATCACTTTCCTCAAAGTGCTTTCCCAAGAATCGGACAGCAGCATCATACCATCTATGAAAAGCGTCAATAGCTTCTTGAGTATTTGCAGAATTGCTTCCGGATGTCAAATTCTTGTATGCTTTCTCCAGTGTTGATATCTGAGAAATTTCTTGCTTGACAGCAGAATTACTTCCCCCAAAAGTTTTCATCATGTCTTGACATGAAATCAAAACGCCGATTGCGTCGTCCAGCTTAGAAGGGCTGTTATGATTCTTTTCAAATGAATTTATCGCTGATTCAAAGTCGTTTGCACAACGGTTCCCGGGAAACTTCATATCAAGATATCGAATAGCTCTATTTTTCCAAGCGCCGTATCTTTGCGTGTTTGGATTCCTATATGCACTATATAGTCTCATCACCCCATCACGAGGCTGAATAAACGTGATTGTTTCTCGGATTTCCTGTCCTTCTTTAATGAGTTCTTCAAGCATAGCCAAATTCTCCTTCAATGATTTCCATGCAAATATACTCATCAATTCGCAAAATAATCATTATATTTGCGTATTGAGCAAACAAAATAGCAATGTCAAAACCCTTAAACAGATTGAAAGTTGTTCTAGCCGAACAACAGAAGACCAATAAATGGCTGGCTGAAGAACTAGGCAAAGACGTGACCACCGTATCCAAATGGTGCACAAACAAGTCGCAGCCGGGACTTGAAACACTTATTGAAATTTCCAATGCATTGAATGTAGAAGTTTCAGAATTGCTGAGAACAAAGAGTGAAATATAGAAAATGGCAAAATCAAATACATTTATTGACCTTTTCTGCGGCGCCGGTGGAATGTCTTACGGCTTTGAAATGGCCGGTTTTAAGTCGGTCCTCGCAATTGACAATTGGCAAGACGCTCTGGACACATACAATCATAACAATCCGGGCAGCAAAACTCTTTGTGCCGATTTGTCCGCTATTGATGTAGAGAAAACCGCAAAGGATTTTGGAATAAAGCATGTCGACCTTATCATCGGAGGGCCGCCGTGCCAGGGATTTTCCGTGGCGGGAAAAAGAATCGTGGATGATATCAGAAACAAACTGTACAAATCCTTTGTTGCCTTTGTGAAGTACTTCTCTCCAAAGGTTTTTGTTATGGAGAATGTCCCTAACATATTAACAATCGGTGATGGAATAGTCAGAGAATCAATCCTCGCAGACTTCAGGAGCCTTGGTTATAATGTGGAGTACAAAGTCCTTACCGCATCGGATTTTGGCGTCCCTCAAAACAGAAGACGCGCTATCTTTGTTGGCACAAAGCAAGGCGAATTCTCATTTCCGACCCCTGTGTCAGAGAAAAAGGTGACAGCAGGTGAAGCCTTATCGGATTTGTCGGAATTCTCAGTCGGAGATGGCTCCAACTATGAATGCAAATGTCAGAGCGCCTATCAGGAATGGGCAAGAACAAACTCCAAGGGTGTGTTCAATCACGAGACCACAGTGCATAACGAGAAAACGAGGCATATTATTTCTTTGGTTCCCGACGGGGGAAATTACAAGGATCTTCCTCAAGAGTACCAAGGCACAAGGAAGGTTCATATTGCATGGACCAGACTCAACAGCCAGAAGCCGAGTTTCACCATTGATACCGGACACAGACATCATTTTCACTATTGCTATAACCGCATCCCAACAGTTAGGGAATGTGCCAGAATTCAATCTTTTCCTGACAATTATGTGTTTCTGAACAGCAGGACCAGCCAGTACAAACAAGTCGGTAATGCAGTACCTCCACTTCTGGCTAAAGCCATAGCAGAAGAAGTTAAAATAGCCATAAAGTAATCAGGTATGTACAAGATACCACAAGAATACTTCTTGAGAATACACCATTGTCGCCCTAGATTCAAAAGTGACGTCGAAAATGTCTTGCTGTATATGGCTCAAGAATCCGTAAAGATTCCGGATGGCTCCGTCGAGGCTTATAGTGCAGCATTCAATGACGCTATCAGGTTGTACCCCGGAAATGAAGGGTTGAAAATCAAAACCATAAACAATTGGAGAACAGAAATATCCTCTTTGTTCGGGTTTTATATCGAGGACAAGGCCATCAATTATACCAAAACCGGTGAAATGGCTAAGGTTCTGGCAACTCAGCAGGATTTGATGCAGTTCTTCAAATATTTTCTATTCTCGTTCCAATATCCTGGCGGACATCTGAAATCACACGAGATCCGAACGCTGATTGATGCCGGTGTCAAATTCAAGCCGGCCAAATACATCGCATCTGTCCTGATACATGGCAATGACAGGCTGAAAGGGAGCGGAAAGCTTTTCAGCATATCCAAGGCTGAAGCTACGCACTGTATTTTTAACGATTTGAGAGTCACAAGAGACCATCGCAATCCTTCTGAAGTCGTTGATCTGATTCTTGAAAACAGGCGGAAGAAAGTGGATTATGACGGGACGGGTGATGTGATACGTTATGCTGGTGATATACTTGATTATATGGCCTTGGCGAACTTGCTCAAAGAAAGTCACGGCTACTACTATCTGAATGGAATGGAAGCAGAGGCGGTATCCTCACTGATGATTTCAGACCTCTGGTTCAGCGGTTATGATAAGTTCTATGGAGCGACATTCGAAGATAAAGAAGTCACTTCTGTGAGAGCTGATTGGTACAAATATGTCAATAGCAACATTGACCCTCACTCATTCACTACCAATCTTGCTGACTTCATTCAAGAGCAATATCCGGAAGACGAATACACCGGAATTCTCAGTGAGAGAATAAAAGGTTTGTTCGACACCGATGATGTAAAGACGAAAGACATTGGCGATTTAGGAGAATCCCTTGTTATCGGTCACGAGAAAATGCGAATCATCGAGTGCGGTCTTGAAGAACAACTTCATATTATCAAGAAAATCCCAACGGCCCTTGCTGTTGGGTATGATATTCAGAGCTTGGAAGGAACACCCGATAAAGCAAAGAGGTACATTGAGGTTAAAAGCACTATCAGCCGTAACAAGTTGCACTATTTCAATGTTCATTTAACCACCAATGAATGGGAATCGGCTACTACATTGAAAGAACATTACTTTATATACAGATTGATGATCACAAGCGGAGAAATGTTCTTGTACCTCCTCAAAGACCCTGTTGCCAAATACAAGTCAGACGAGATAACGATGATTCCGAAGGATGGAGCAGACTTGGGCTTTTCCGAGGCTGCTTGTGAAAAGGTAAAATTGAAACTATGGCGTCAAAAATAAAAACTCTTTCTCTCTTCTGCGGATGCGGAGGAATGGATTTGGGGATAGTCGGTGGATTTGAATACCTCGGGAAGAGGTATCCGAAACTTCCGTACGAAATAATGCTTGCAGTTGACAATGACCCCTATTGCACTCAGATATACAATGAAAACTTCAAGACAAAGTGCGAAATTCGTGACGTGAAAGCACTTGACGAAAAAACACTTGACGATTTCGATTTGCTTATCGGTGGCTTCCCTTGTCAGTCATTTTCCATATCCGCACAGAATCCGCCAAGACTCGGGTATAAAGATGACCGGGGAAAACTGTTTTTTGAAATGGTAAGAATCCTCAAGGAAAAACATCCTCGGGCATTTATTGCCGAAAATGTAAAAGGCCTTCTTTCTGCGAACAAGGGTAAGGCTTTCCCTATGATAATAAAAGAGTTTGAGAAAGCTGGATACCATGTTGTATACAAATTGCTGACGGCTTCCGAATATGGTGTCCCTCAGAGAAGAGAGCGAGTCATAATTGTTGGCTTCAAAGATGAATGCGATTTGAAGTCTTTCAATTATCCGAACAGTGTTCGCAACAAACACGTTCTGGGCGATGTTATTGACGAATCGGCTAATCATGAAGACAAGTGGTTCTTCAGCGAGAAAGCTGTTGCCGGAATGATGAATGTAAGAGAGAAGATGAACAAGGGACGAGCGCAGGCGTTGGATGAGCCTTGTAATACTATCAGCTCTCATTTGGCAAAAGTAAGCTTGAATTCTACAGACCCTGTATTATTTTATGAAGGGCGGTATCGCAGATTCACCCCCAGGGAGGCAGCAAGGATTCAATCATTTCCCGAAACATTTGCTCTAGATGCTGTATCAGAAGCAAGACAATATAAGGCCATTGGCAATGCCGTACCTCCAGTGATGATGTGGCATATCGCTAAAGCATTATCGGAGGCTCTTGCTGAGGAACAATAACCTATAATTAAATGCCCGATATCCTCACTCCCGACCAGCGCCACAAATGTATGTCGCATATCCGGTCAAGAAACACAAAGCCGGAAGTAAAACTGCGCAAGGAGTTGTTCAGGCTCGGATATAGGTACCGCCTCAACGTAAAAGGACTGGACGGAAGGCCGGATATAGTTCTAGCAAAGTACAGGACCTGCATTTTTGTGAACGGATGCTTCTGGCACGGACACAAGGGATGTCCGAAATTTGTGCTACCGAAAACAAACGTTGAGTTCTGGCTGGCGAAGATTGAGAACAACCGTGAACGGGACCTGAGGGACTATACCTTTCTGGAGAGCAGAGGCTGGCGCGTCATTGTGGTATGGGAGTGCGAGCTGGCAAAAGCTGATTTCCGAAACACTGTATCGGAAATCCAACGGCAGCTCGATATCAACAGAGAAAGTTGGTTGGAGGAGATGGCCGACAGGAAGAAGAGGAGAGAAGAGTGGAGGGCAGAGATGAGGAGAAGGAAAGAACGGGAAATGTTTTTGACAAAGCATATGCACGATTGAGTATTCATAATGGGAGTTTGTATGCACCGCTGAAATGATGTAACTTCGCGGATATAATACTTTTTCGAGATTAATGACGAGAATGTTTTTGTAAGACAGTGGAACAAAAGAAAGGAAAACGTCGTGGACGATTGCCCCGAATTGAGGTAGTTGACCTATTCTGCGGAATAGGCGGGCTCAGTTATGGCCTAAAGTCCAAGGGGTTTAATATTTTGGCTGGATTCGATCTTGACGGCACTTGCAAATATGCTTATGAGCATAATAATGATGCTGTGTTTTCGTATCGGGACATCAAGACCGTCACGGCAAAAGAGGTGTCTGATTGGTATTCAAAGAAAGCCATAAAAGTTCTGGCAGGATGTGCCCCCTGTCAACCGTTTTCTTCCTATTCTCACACCAAGAAAGACAAGGATCCCAATAAGTATGATCTGCTATATGAATTCGGCCGTCTGGTAAAAGATGTAAAACCGGACATCGTGACTATGGAGAATGTCACCCAAATTCTCAACTTCAAACTCAAACCGGTTCTTCAAGATTTCGTCACTACACTTAAAGAGGAGGGATATCAGGTTTCAGTCAACAAGGTTTTCTGTCCGGATTACGGGATACCTCAAACCAGAAAACGACTTGTCCTTATAGCCTCCAGGCTCGGCTCGATTTCATTGATAAAACCCACTCATACGAAAGACAGTTATGTAACTGTTGGTGATGTGATAAAAGACTTGCCTCCGGTTCGAGCCGGTGAGGGCTGCCCGACTGATCCTCTCCATAGAGCGATTGCTTTAACGCCATTGAATATGGAAAGGATGAAGGCAACACCGTATGGTGGAGGATGGAAGGATTGGCCTAAGAATTTGGTCCTTGAATGCCATAAGACGGACAAAGGGAAAAGTTACGGAAGTGTGTATGGCCGTATGGTATGGGAAGCGCCTTCTCCAACGATGACAACAGAATGTACCGGATACGGAAATGGAAGATTCGGTCACCCGGAACAGGACAGGGCGATTACACCACGAGAGGCATCAATTTTTCAGACATTCCCAAGAGACTACAAGTTCTTCGAAGACGAGAAGAATGTATCGATAACGACAGCTGCAAGATATATCGGCAATGCTGTGCCGCCCAGACTCGGTGAAGTCATTGCTGATAGCATAATCAAACATATAAGGGAAACACGATAAAATTATGGCAGAATTCACCTTCAACATCTCCTTGAGTATCTTGAACCATTTAGGGAGAAATCTGTATCGTAGCATCATCACAGTCCTTGGTGAGGCTATTTCCAACTCTTGGGATGCCGACGCAAAGAATGTCTATATTTCCATTGATAGAGCCAGTAATTCCATCGTTATTCAAGATGATGGTCGGGGAATGAATGAAGAGGATTTTCAAGATAAATTCTTGAAAATTGGATATTCCAAAAGGAAGAATGGAACGCGATTGTCCCCAGGAGATCGCCCTTATATCGGGAGGAAAGGTATTGGAAAACTGGCACTGCTATCTTGTGCAAAAAAGATAACAGTACTATCCAGAATTGAAGGTGGTGAGCTAATAGGAGGAATTATTGATAATGCAGGTCTTGACGATGCGATAAAGGATGACATATCTACTAATGATTATAAACTTGAGACTCCTTCCAAAGACATAATAAAGAGATATGAAGGTTCTATTAAGCAAGGAACTGTCATCATTTTTGAAGATATTACAGAGGGCATAAAAAACAGGGTCGAACACATTCGTAAGCTAATTGCCTTATATTTTCGGTTTTCATTACTGGATTCCAACTTCACCATTCATATGAATGGTACCCCAATAACCCTAAATGAAATATCGTTTCTTGCAGATTCAACCCAGTTTATGTGGAAGATTAATGGGATTGACGACCCTTATGTCACCAACTCCTTGGGTCAGAACGAACATTTGAAAAATTCAAGGGACATTTCTTCGGATATGTCCGGAATAAAGGGATTCCTTGCTTCTGTGGAAAAGCCGTCAATGGTTAAAATTCGAGGTACGGAGGAAAAAACAAGTGTTGATTTATATGTTAATGGAAGACTAAGGGAAAAAGACATTCTCCGGCATATCCCGTCAGCTAGAATCGTTGAAAACTACCTATATGGGCAGATTCATTATGATGAGTTAGACGATGAAATAGACCGATTTACCAGTAGCCGTGAAGGTGTGGTTTCTGACGATCCGAAGTTTGTGGCTTTTCTTAAAGAGATTGAAACCATAATGAAAACAGTCATTGATGACTGGGATAAATGGCGTACGGAATTGAAACAAGATGGGGACCCTGACAACGACCGGATGTCACGAAAAGAGAGAAAATCAAAGGAACTGGTCAATATTGTTGCTGAAGAATATATACCCGCGTCAGAAAAGCCTGCGGCTAGAAGTAAGGTTGAACAATGGGTGAATGAATTGTCGGATGATGCTCAGTTTAACGTTTCCTCTTATACTGAATGCTTCATATCTGAGAACCTGTTAAGAAAATTCCTGAAAGAGAAATCAATCTCTATTACGACAGCCTTGGCAAATAGAATCGCTCAATTTAAAGAAAATCACAAAAAGACTAAGCAAGATGCTAATATCTTCTTTGAAATTAGGTCTGACAACGATGATTTATTCTATTGCGATATGGATGATTTGGCATACCTGTCTACAAAACCAGAAGACAGAAGCAAGCCGGTTTCTTTCACAAGAGACGCAAAAGAATACAAACCTATCCGAGATGCATTATGCCATACATCCCGATTAACGACTGACGCAAAATCAAAACTGACCTCTGCATACGGAAATATAAAAGCTAAGATCTCCCAGTTGTTAGGCGAACTTTGATAATTTCCATCGGATTTTCACAATTGTTAAGAATGAGGATTTCTCGTTGTTTGTTACTATATCTGGTTTGAAAGAAAACACTATGACCAAAATATCAATCCGTTTCTTCAACGACCGCGAGGTCAGAGCCATCTGGGATGAGGAGAATTCCAAGTGGTGGTACAGTGTGCCGGATGTTATCGGTGTGTTGAATGAGCAGTATGACTATGCCAGGAACCGCAACTATTGGAAGTATCTGAAGACCAAGCTGAAGAAGGAAGGCAATGAAGTGGTTAGCGGCACTAACCAGTTGAAACTGCACGCTCCGGACGGGAAGATGAGATTGACCGATGTTCTCGATGCTGCCGGCATAGTGGAGCTGGCGAAGAATATGCCCAACAACAAGGCTTCAAAGTTCATCGAATGGTTCATCTACGGAGAGGATACCATTGACGGCAAGAGCAAGGCAAAGGCATATACGCTGTTTGAGAGTTCTCTGCTTGAAAGCATTGAGGTCGGGACGGTGAAGGGCCTGCAGCAGATTCACGGATATCTTTTCGGAGGACTGTATGATTTCGCCGGGCAGATCCGCTCCGTCAATATTTCCAAAGGCGGTTTCACTTTTGCTCCGGCGGCATTCCTCGCTCAGACGCTGCAGAACATCGAGCAGATGCCGGAAGGCTCATTCGATGAAATTGCAGACAAGTATGTGGAGATGAACGTGGCGCATCCGTTCCGAGAAGGGAACGGCCGCACGACGAGAATCTGGCTGGATCTGATTCTGAAGAAGAGGCTCGGGCAGTGTGTTGACTGGAGCCGTATTGACAAGTATGCCTATCTCTCCGCAATGGAGAAGAGTGTTGCGGACAGTTCGGTGATTAAGAAGCTTCTGAAGGACGCTCTGACGGACAAGGTGGGTGACAGGGAGATGTTTATGAAGGGCATCGATTATTCGTATTATTACGAGGAGGCGTAGAGAGGTATTCCGTTACCCCTTCCACAATAACCTTCGTCACGAGTTCTTTCCCTTCCTCCGACTCCAGGAACATGAGGTCATCCGGATTGTCATAGAAGAAGTTTTCGACGAGTACTGCAGGGCAGGTGGTATGGCGGAGGATATAGAATGATTCTTCGAAGTCGGGGTCCCCGTCGGAGAAGTCGGTGCGGATTCTGAGGTCTTTGAAATATTTGGCAGCAGCCTCGCAGAGGCAGGTGGCCAGCGCATCGGCAGCGGTGTCGCCCTTGGAAGTGTAGCAGCTCCATCCGCGCGCGTTCATCCATTTTGTGCCGTTTCCGGCAGCGTTGGCGTGTATGCTGACCAAGATAACGTTTTCCTTGCCAAGTGCGGCGCAGCGAGCGTTTATGCGGCTTACGCGCTCTTTGAGCGGGACGTCGGTGAGTTCGGGGACGATGATTTCGGCGTTGAGGCCGAGGGAGGTGAGTTTTTGATGCCACGCGGGCGGCGATGTCGCGGTTGAATGCGTATTCGAGGAAGCGTCCGTCCGGACTGCGTTTGCCGGGAGTGTCGGAGCCGTGGCCGGGGTCGAGAAGGATTGTCATTGTGCTGCTGGTTTTATGCCTGGCAGCTCACCGGATTCCGGAGGTAAAGATACGAAGGGATTTCTTAAGTGTGGAGCAGAAAAGTGAAACTTAAGATGATTTGTCGTATATTTGCGGTGACGAAAATGTCAACAGACATTCAACGTTAATAATTCGTAAGGCCGTGGATACTGAGAAGTATCTGCGGCCGTTTCAGTGTCAAGATCCAAAGTTCAGTATCAACTCAGTATCAAATTAAAAGAACAACCCCTGTAGAAGTGACTCTACAGGGGTTGAGTGAGGTGCGTAGCGGAATCGAACCACTGTAACAGGTTTTGCAGACCTGTGCCTGACCACTCGGCCAACGCACCGTAAAGGATTACAAATATAGTGGTTTTCCGTTTAATTCCAAAACCTTTTCTCAAATAGGTAATGTTTACCCGCAATATTATCCCTTGTCTCATATGCAATATATTTTATGTTCTCCCTTGTTTTGCCGGTGTATATGTCTGTGCATATACCTGGGTATGTGTCTATGTATGTGTTTGGGTATATGTCTGCGTATATGTATATGTCTGTGTATATGCCTTCGGGAGACATAAACCCCGAAGAACAGTCTCCCTAAGGCATATACACAGACAATATTTACCGGACAATATCTATCGCATCCTGAAATATGCAAGGGTGACATGAGGGACAATACTCGAAAACCGCTAAATCAGGCATGTTTTATGAAGAAGTTTCAAGGTATTTATGTATATTTGGAAAAACGCGACAATATGAAACATCTTGTATTGACATCAGTCCTCGCCCTTGCACTGTGCTCGTGCGGCACGTCGAACAGGGTCATATCGGTCGATCACGGTGGAGACGACCCTATCAATATCGGCTACGGTACCACCACCAGGGAT
>CASGDV010000074.1 GCA_949300335.1 uncultured Bacteroidales bacterium
GAAGCTTTGTAATAGGTACGTCCGTCAATCATGTAGTATGTGACGAGCTTCTTCTGGCGGTAGCGTGCAAGGGTACGCTTGGTAACACCAAGGAGTTCGCACATATCCTGGTTGTCAAGCAGCTTGTCACCCTCAAGGGCGGCCGTCTGCCTGTTCATGCGGTTCAGTCTGTCATCTATCCTGTCAAACCGTTCCATTATCTGATGGAGCATCATCTGGAATGTCTCCCTGTCTATCTGTATCATAATGAATTCTGTTTTTTAGTGCAATAATTCCGTTAATTACACCATGTTGCGCAACAGGTTTCATTATGATATAGGCCAAAACATGGACCAATGCAGCAATACACACCCACATAAAAATATATCCCACTGGATTACAGTGAGATATAAAATAGAAATTCAAAAAGACATGTTTGGGTAACGTTGCAGAAACATTGCAGTTGCGAGAAGCTATTGCAATGTTTTGCGATATATCAGACGGCAGATACCGTTACGGAAACTTTTTGAGGAGTGCAGATTCCAGGAGCAGGAATCAAGAAAATCACATATTCGTATTCCATGGCCGGAAATTACAGGCAGCATGTAGATGACAATTTCGTCGGGAAGGTGATATACGGACAGTCTGCGTAATATTTCCGTATCTTCACGTTTGGATATTATTGCCTGGAATATGGAATCAGAAGAAGCGGAATCTTTGAAACAGATAAGATCTACCATCGGGTAGTCAGGAGCTATGGAAAATGTGCCGTGCTGTTCCCAGAGAATGAATCCGTTCCTGTCTTCTCTTATCCATTCCATCAGCCTGTCATCATCCGGGAAGTAACCGTCGATGGTCATTGCGAATACGATCTGAACTTTTGCCATACCTCTTCCTGTTATAAATAAAAGCGTGAAACTCACGCTGTTCCGAACGGAGGCTCTGACAAAGCCCAATACAGAAACTTGCATGAGCTCACGCTATTTTTAGGCATAGCATAAGCTGCACGCAAAAGTCTCTGTATTTTCGAATTTGTCAGATTCCCGTCCGAGACGTCTTGCGACTTATGTATAATAAGGCGACAGCCGCTTTGCGGCGTCGTCATATTCTATTTCAAAATACAGACATGGCCGATGGACCAGTCTGTTACAAAATTAGTCATTTTGCCGGAATTACAGGCAATTCCCTGCAAAAAATATTCATTTCAGACCGTATTTGTTCATCTTACGGTACAGTGTGGCAGGATTGATGCCGAGCAGTTCTGCCGCTTTTTTCCTGTGGCCGCCTGTGGCTTTCAGGGCTTTGATTATGGACAGTTTTTCTTCCGTCATTCCATCATAATAGACAGAATTTGCAGATACGGTATCCGGACTGATTCTGATATCCATGTATTCCGGTTCAATAATCGGGTTTTCTGTCAGCAGTACAGCCCTTTTTATCTTGTTCTGCAACTCCCGGATGTTTCCCGGCCAGTCGTAGGAAAGGATAAGTTGCTGGGCTTCTATGGAAAATCCTTCCGTATCCCTTCGCAGTTTGGTGGAAGATTCTTTCCTGAAAAATTCCGCGAGTGGCAGAATGTCTTCGGGACACTGGCGTAATGGAGGCTGTGTTATTTCAAACTCTCCCAGCCTGTGATAAAGGTCTTCACGAAAACGTCTTTCCGCTATTGCTATGGGAATATCCTCGTTTGTGGCCGCCACTATTCTTACATCCGCATGCTTTTCTTTGCTGTCCCCTACGGGTATGTACGTGTTTTCCTGCAGTACCCTCAAAAGGACAGACTGTACGGAGTAAGGCAGCGTCCCTATCTCATCCAGAAACAGCGTGCCCCCTTTTGCAAGCTCGAAATATCCTTGTCTGGCCGTATCCGCTCCGGTAAATGCCCCCTTTGCATGACCGAACAGAAGAGAAACTGCGAGTTCACCCGGAATGGCACCGCAGTTTACCGCGACAAAAGGAGCTTCACGGCGGTCACTGTAATGATGTATCATTCTTGCAACCGACTCCTTGCCCGTACCGTTTTCACCCAGAATCAGGACCGACATGTCGGACGGGGCAACAAGCCTGGCCTGTTTTTCACATTTCATCGCTTGTGCGCTTGTCCTTTTGAACAGGTGTTTCTCACCGTTCCAGACAGCGGACATGTGCTTGAGGAATGTATCCACAAGTTCAAGGAGCTGTTCCCTGTGAACCGGTTTGACCAGATAGTCCTTTGCCCCGAGTTTGATAGCACGCACCGCGTCAGGATAGGAAGCGTATTCGGTCATCACCACGAAAGGGATATGGATATGTTCCCTGTTCATCCACACAAGCAATTCTATGCCGTTCCCCTGAGGCAGTCTTACATCCGAAAGGACCAGAGCTATGTTCTCGGCATTCAGTATTCTCCTTGCAGCCGGTTCGTCCATGGCAGTTCTGACTTCGTAGCCGCAACGTTCAAGCCAGTCCTTTTGCAACTGGGACAAGGCTACGTTATCTTCAACTATCAGTATTTTCCTTTTCATTCTCCTGTCTGATTAAACTGTTTATCTCATTTTCTGCTGCCGAGACAAGTCTGTCAAGGCTGGCTGTTATTTTCAAAGTCCATTCTTTCATGGTCTGTTCTTCTGACTTGTCATCGTGAATAATGGAGCTGTAGGCTTGAAGCTCTTCCGTCATGCCGAGTATCTCCCACATGGGGAACATCCGGTGTATGATTTCCTTTATCTGTTCCCTGTCCAGATCTCTTGTCGCCGCGGCAAGAGACTTTTTGTTGGCTTCCGATTCTTCCACAAGCATCATCAAAACCTTTCGTTTGTTTCCTGAATCCGATAAAAGCGGTCCGAAATTTATCGCCTGAGACTCCGGTATATTCTTGTCTTCCATAATGGACGACAGGAACAGAAGCAGTTCGGGGCTTGAAAAAGGTTTGTGGATGCATCCGGCAAAACCGGCCTTGATGAAATTCTCCTTCTCCTCGTCACCCCTTGCCGTCATTGCAGCTATCGGGATGCTCCGTGAACTGCCGATATTGGAATTGCGCAGCAGATTCAGCAGATTGAATCCGTTTGTCCCGGGCATCTGTATGTCAGTCAATATCAGGTCATATTCTTCTTTTCTCAAAAGACCGACCACCTCTTTTGCGTTCTTGCAGGCATGGCAGCAGATACCGTTCCTTTCCAGGATATCACGTGTTATTTCCATCTGGACAGGATCGTCTTCCACGACTATGATACGGTGCGGAAGTCTTTTGGCAAAGTCTGGAAGCGGCTTGCATTTTTCCGTAACCGCTTCCGACGTTTCCTTCAGCGGGATGCTTACCTTGAACGTGCTGCCTTCCCCGACACTGCTTCTCACGGTGATTTCCCCTTTCAGCAGGGTTACGAGTCCTTTGGTGATGGACAGTCCCAGTCCGAAACCCTCAGGACATATCTCAACCGCCGCCCTTTCAAAAGGGGTGAATATGCGCCTGATGGTTTCCTCGCTCATGCCGATGCCGGTGTCTCTTACCGTTATTGTCAGTATATCATTCCTGTAAACGGCAGAGAAGCCGATGGAACCGGAAACCGTGAATTTCACGGCATTGGACAAGAGGTTGCTGATAATCTGCTCTATGCGGTCCGCGTCACCTGTCACGGCGACACCGGTCCCGACAAAATCTCCGGACAGCATTATGCCCTTGTCATTGGCGATACGGCAGTATTCCTTCTCGATGTCAGCAAGAAAAGCATCCAGACGGAACGGTATCTCATTCAGTGTCTCTTTGGCTTCGTTCAGGCGTGACAGGTCCAGCAGGCTGTTGACCAGTCGCATGATATGCCCCGTAGAACTCAATATGTTGTCCAGATAGGAATTGCGCCGTTTCCTGTCCTTGGTATCCATTGCCAGTTCCGCACTTCCCCTGATGGCATTCAGGGGACCCCGTATGTCATGAGAGAGTGTTATGATGATCTTCTTGCGTATCTCCAGCATTTTGCGGTTGTGCCGGTGGGAATCTTCAAGTTCTTTTCTGTTGCGGTATTTCCTGTGTATGTCCCTTGTTATGAATATGGATAACAGCAAGGCGCACATCAGGGCCGCGGATGATATGATACATATTGTACTGAACGCTTCTTCCCTAAGTTCCGAAACCCTTCTATGACGCTCGGCTGTACGTTCCATCGCTTCTTTTTCCAGTTCATTGACAAGTCTGGAGATATTCCGGTTGAGAGCGCGGTTTTTCTGGTCCAGCGAATCTGCAAGGGATTCAAACAGCCGGTTTTGCCGCTCAAGCACTTCGTACATTTCGTCGCCGAATTTCCGGATGTTACGGACATTGTCGGTTTGTCTGGCATTCTGATGTATTGTGGTTTCCGGCTCCTGACGTTTCTTTTTCCGTGAAAAGAGGCGGCTCAGGAAATTCTTCTTTTCCGTCTTGGGCTGTTCTGTATGTACTGACGAGGCGGAAGAGGTCATTTTTCTTTCCAGTACCGGGAGCTGTTTTGAGAGAATGCTGTCCATCTGCATTAGGGCGGATGGAATGGTCTTCAGCGAACGGATATGGTCATGCTTTTGATTGAGCAGGAACTCGACCGTATCAATGCGTGCCTGCTGAAGGGAATCGGTATATACTTTCCGCAGTTCATCAAGCATGAAAAACACTCTGTTCTCTTTTTCGCTGTATTCTTTCCGGTCCGGCATTTCGCGCAGGTATGCAGATTCGTTGTCCAGGAAAAGGGAGACAAGTGCCTTGAAAGTTCTGCTGGTCAGCTCGCGTTGTGCAAGCATCGTGTTCTCTTCCTTTTCCGCTTCGGCAAAAACATTCTTTTCATGCCATAGGGCGGCTATGAGTCCGATAACCAGCAGTGCCAGGATGGTGTAACCGGCAAATATCTTTATCAGCAGGGAACCCGAAGGTTTTGCCGGATTTTCTTTCCTTATTTCCATAACCTTGTATCATGATTTTTACAAAGTTACGGAGGTGCCGGTGAAGTGCTGTTCTGATTTCTGACGGATTTTTTCTGATTTTTATCGGACTGTGCCGACAAGCAGTTCTTTTCTTAGCTGCAAGGGTGTTTTGTTGAAATTCCGTCTGCAATAGTCGGAGAAGGTTGATTCAGACCTGAAGCCGTTGTTTTCCGCTACCCGATATAACGGTATCGCCGGATTTTTTAGCATTCCTGCTATTCTCTCCTTTTTCCTTTCACGCAGCCATTGTGATACGTTCATGCCGAATTCACGCTTGAACCGTTCCCGGAATACGGTATTGGACATATGGCATTTCTTCGCGAGTTCCTCTCCGGTAATATTTGCTGTAACCCGTAAAAGGACTGTTTCCCTGAAGCCTGCTCCGTTGAAATCCGGAATATATTTTCCGGCAAGGCGGAAATCGGATTCGGTCATGAAAGAATCGTTTGTTTTCAAGTGTCGTTTGAATTCGCTGATGACATTTCCGGCCATAAGGTTATACAGGAAGTTAAGGTGCGGATATTCTTCTTCCGGGCTTATTGCATGAAGGATTTTAGCGCAAACCAACAGACCGTGGGTATTACGTTTTTTGTATTGGTGCATATAGGTATCGATTACATAACCGAGCACTCTGTTGTTCCGACAGAAACTTGCCAGTATGTATAATGCGGTTTCTGTCTTGTTTTCAAACGAGGGGGCCGGCTGTAGTTTTCTCAGTTTCTCTGTCAGCCATATCATGGCCGGTGTGTTCCCGGCTAAAGGTTCCAGAACGGTCCATGTCCGTGGAACGCGGATATCGGTCTGACGGATCGCCTCGGCAAGTTCGAGAACCCATTCCTCCCATTGTGTCCGGAATGAGTGGTTTTTAAGAGAATCTATAAGTATGTATTCCATGATTCAGGTGTTTGTGTGCAAAAATAAAACTTCCTGCATGACAGGACAAATAATGGGACTGAAACTTTTGATTCTGTGTACTTTTCGTTAAATTTGCGAACGGCGGATGCCGTTGTTTTCTTAAAAGATTATTATATGGAATGGTTTGAAAGGATCAGGGAATTTATAACCGGCTTCCCGCAGTTGCTTCAGACAAGCCCGAGGTACGGTTATCTGATAGTGGCGGCAATACTGCTGCTGTGGCTTGTAGGTATAATTTGCGGGTGGAAGTGGACCTATACACGTCCGGGCAGCTGGGGTGGGAATTTCTGGCTGGAAACACTCGGACCAAAGGCTTTCCGTTTCTGGCTGGGGGTGATCCTTGCCGTCGGGATAGGACTGGCTTTGTTTCTGTTCTCTATTTCCGGCAAGTAGCCGAACATTCTTTCCTCAGATGAAACCTGTAAACATAAAAAAGAGATTGAGTATGAAAACAATTCCAATTATGACCTTCTTCCTGT